>NZ_JBFAAE010000020.1:0-142416 GCF_040639575.1 Streptosporangium sp. NPDC023825
ACCGTGGCCGCCGGAGCACGCGAGGCCGCATCGGCGTAGGCGGCCGCCAGATCCACCTTGGCCTGCGCCGCGACCGCGTCGGCCGCATGGATCGCGCCGTTCACCGTCCCCGGCGGAAACCCGGTCACCGCCGTCCCCGGACTCAACCCCAGATCACCGGTGATGACCGTGGCACCGGTATTGGTGACCGTACTGCCCGCCAGGACCGCGAAGGCCCCCGCCGTACCCAGACCCACCGGCGCCACCTCCGCGCCCGCGGCACGAGGCGTCGCCACGACACACCCGAACGCGACCAGCGCGGTGAGAACCCCCGCCGGCAGGGAGGTGCCGGACCGGCCGGCCCGTGCCGGAAGGAAGGCTCCCGCCCCCGGCACCCCGGCCGGCCTCGAAACCCCGGCGTGCCGCAGCACGGCCGACAGAAGACTTCTCATACGCCCCTCACCCCTGGACTGGTTTTCAGGCGGGAGGAGACCTCGGTGGCCGCGAATTCCGATGGTGGGTCCGCGGCCGGACGGTAAGCCCGTTATAGCACTCGACCAGGCCGGTAGGCCGGTGACGTGCTGTACGCAGGACAGACCGTATGGACGATCCGTCATCGGACCCTGCACGTCTCTCGTGATTTCGGAAGACCCGGGCTCGCTCTGACCACATCAGGTCACAGCGAAAAGCTGGCGAGGATTGACGTTGACTCAGGTCCGGCTATCGCCCAGATTTCGGGCATTCCTGTTTTTCGGGGGATGTACGGAGGTTGCAATGAAACGTGCGAGATTAGCCATTCTCGCAATCGCGGTGCTGCTCCTGGGCCTGGTCGTGAGCACGCCCGCGTCAGCGGTCCCCGATCCACCCGCCGGCGACGACGGAGTACACGTCTACGTCGGCGAGCTCACCGCGGAACAGCTGGACGCGCTGCTGAAGTCGGGTGTCGAGCGCGAGGAACTACGGATCACCAAGTCCGCGGACGGCAAGAAGGTCACCGTCGAGGCGATCCTCGGCGCGGCCCAGGCGGAGCAGCTCCGCAAGGCGGGCCTCGGCCTGAAGGTCCAGCAGGCCGCGGCGGCGAGCAGGCAGGCGGCCAAGGGGGACGGCGTCTTCAAGCCGTACAGCGGCGCCGGAGGCATCCGCGAGCAGGTCGTCAACGCGGCGAACGCCAAGCCGAACATCGCCAAGGTCGTCGACCTCGGCACCACGGTCAAGGGCCAGCCGCTCACCGCGATCAAGGTGACCAAGGGCGCGCGGCAGCTCAAGGACGGGGCGCGCAAGGCCGTGCTCTACATGTCCGCCCAGCACGCCCGTGAGTGGATCACCCCGGAGATGACCCGCAGGCTCCTGCTCCACTATCTGAACGGCTACGGCACCAACCCCGAGATCACCAAGCTGATCGACACCGTCGAGCTCTGGTTCATCCCCGTCTCCAACCCCGACGGCTACGACCACACCTTCACCGGAGACAACCGCCTCTGGCGCAAGAACCTCCGCGACAACAACGGCGACGGCCAGCTCACCAGCGCCGACGGCGTCGACCTGAACCGTAACTTCGCCTACAAGTGGGGCTACGACAACGAGGGCTCCTCCGACAACCCGGCCAGCCAGACCTACCGGGGCCCGAGCCCGCAGTCGGAGCCCGAGACCAGGGCCGTCGACAACCTCGCCAAGCGGGTCGACTTCACCTACATCCTCAACTACCACTCGGCCGCCCAGCTGCTGCTGTACGGCATCGGCTGGCAGCAGGCCACCCCCTCTCCCGACGACCTCATCTTCGAGGCGCTGCTCGGTGACGACGCGACGCCCGCCGTACCCGGCTACGACCCCGACATCGGCGCCGAGCTCTACACGACCAACGGCGAGACCGACGGTCACATGACCAACAAGCACGACGCGCTGACGATCACGCCGGAGATGACCACCTGCGAGGTGGCGGTCGAGAGCGTGCCGGACGACGAGTGGACGCTCGCCGACTGCGCGGGCGGCTCGGGCTTCACCTTCCCCGACAGCGAGGCCCTGATCCAGGCGGAGTTCGCCAAGAACGTCCCGCTCGCGGTCGACCTCGCCAAGTCCGTGAAGAACCCCGACAACCCGGTCTCGCCGGTGAACCGCACGGTCCCCGACTTCCGGCCCGACAGCTTCACCGTCTCGTACGGCGACCCGCAGCCGGTGGCCGTGACCATGCGGCGCTCCCTGCTGACCAAGCAGCTGCGCTTCCGGATCAACGGCGGCCCCGTGCGCCTGCGCGGCCTCAGCGAGTGGAACGGCGGCGAGCGGTACGGCGACGAGAACGACCTGTACTTCGCCGAGTACCGCTCCAAGGTGGAGGGTGCCAAACCTGGCGACAAGGTCGAGGTCTGGTTCACCGGCCACAAACCCGGCACCGGGACCGTGGAGAGCCAGCACTTCACGTACAAGCTGGAGAAGAAGTCCAATGCCAAGGTGCTCGTCGTGGCGAACGAGGACTACACCGGCTTCAACCCGGACTACCCGGCGTCGGTGACCGCGCCGAAGTACGCGGCGCAGTACAAGCAGGCGCTGCAGACCGCCGGATACTCCTCCGAGACGTGGGACGTCGACGCCCAGGGCGTGCCGCACCACCTCGGGGTGCTCGGCCACTTCAAGGCGGTGGCCTGGTACCTCGGTGACGACCGGCTCGCGATGGACGCCCAGGACGTGGAGACCGAGACCCCGTTCGGCCCGCTTCCCGACATGGACGTCAAGCGGCAGCAGCAGGACCTGACCGTCTCGGTCCGCGACTACCTCAACGAGGGAGGCAAGCTGCTCTACACCGGGGAGACCGCCGCGTACTTCGGCTTCTTCGGCGCCAGCCTCGGCGGCATCTACTACGGCCTGGACGGCGCACCGGACTCCGACTGCGTCATCACCAGCCAGGACGGCTTCTTCGAGGAGTGCCTCATCCTCGCCGACGACTTCGCCCAGTACTACCTCGGTGTCTACGGCCGCAACCCGCGCGTCGGGCCGACCGGCTTCACCGGCACCGGTCCCGGGCTGAACGGCACGAGCGGCACCTTCGGCGGCCAGGCGGTCGCCGACAACCCGCTGGACGAGGCGGGCACCCTGCAGGTGACCAGCGACACGCTGCCACCCGCGCAGTTCCCGCAGTTCAAGAGCTGGGCCGCGGCCGACTACATCGGGGCGACCGGCCCGTTCGACCCGGCCGAGGGCGACTGGTACGTGGCGGGCCCGCACACCGACGACGCCTACAAGAGGCTGACGCGCACGGTCGACCTGGCGGCCGTCACCGCCGCGCAGCAGCCCAAGCTCCAGTTCCAGCTCTCGTACGACACCGAGCAGGGCTACGACAACGTCATCGTCGAGGCGCACACGGTCGGCCAGGACAACTGGACGACCCTGCCCGACCTCAACGGCGGCACCGCCACCGACGTCCCGACCGAGTGCGAGGCCGGCTTCCTGCTGGACGAGCACCCGTGGCTGCTGCGCTACCTGACCCCGGGCAACCCCTGCACGCCGACCGGGACGAGCGGTTCCTGGAACGCCTTCACCGGCAGCTCCGGCGGCTGGCAGCAGGTGGCCTTCGACCTGTCCGCGTACGCGGGCCAGCAGGTCGAGGTGTCGATCAGCTACGTGACCGACCCCGGCACCGGCGGCGTCGGCGCGTTCGTGGACGACACCAGGATCACCACCACCGGCGGCCAGCTCGCCGCCGAGGGCTTCGAGTCCGGTCTCGGCGCCTGGGCGATCCCCGGACCGCCTCCGGGCAGCCCGGCGGGCGCCGGCGACTTCGCCAGGGCCCAGGCCGACAAGACGGCGGCCGTCTCGACGAAGGACTCCGTGTTCCTCGGCTTCGGCCTGGAGCAGGTGGCCTCCCCGGCCGAGCGCGCCGCGACCATCAAGAAGATCATGAAGCACCTGATCGGGTAGCCGGGTCGTTCCACCGGCAACCCCGGCGGGCGGTTGACCCCGTCAGCCGGACCCGACCGTGAGGCCGGGCGCCACGCACGTGGCGCCCGGCCTCCGCGCGTCCAGGGCCCCGTCCCGCCGCGGCGATCGTGCGGACCGGTTTTCGGCTGCCCGTCAGGCCAGCCGGTACTCCCATCCCTCGCGCCAGCCGAAGTCGGCGTCCACCAGCTTCTCCAAGGGGACATCGTCGATGAGGTGATCGAACGCCCACCGTGTCGCGACGTGGCCGATCACCAGGACTCGCGTATCGGACCAGCGCAGGGGCAGGTCGTCGAGAAAGCGGCCCACGCGACGCACCGCCTGCCGCCAGCTCTCTCCTCCCGGATAGGGCGTGTCGAGGTGCTCGGACCGGTTCCGGTGCAGCCGGATCGCGGGCATGCCGTTGCCGGCGCCGTAGTCGCACTCCCGGAGCCGCCAGTCATGCAGGATCGGGATGTCGGTGCCGGCGAACGCCAGGGAAGTGGTCTCGGCCGCCCGCGCGAGGTCGGAGGTGAAGACGGCCGCCAAGCCGTCCTCGTGCCGTCGCTCGCCCAGTTCCCCGGCCAGGTGCCGCCCCCGCTCGGACAAGCGGCCGGGCAGCCATCCGGTGGCGATCCCCCGATCGTTGTCCTCGCTCCACGAATGCGTCTCGAACACGATCTCTATCGGCATGACGTCACGCTAACGCCCCTTCCGGTGCGTCTCCTGGCGTACGCGCCTGCCGACCTCGCCCGCGCTCAGCACACCCGCGGCCATCGGAGCGCCCGATGTCTGTCAGGCCGACGTCGACGCGGCGCGGACCAGCGAATCGTAGGTGTCGGTCACCCGCTCCAACCCGACACCGAGCGACCGCGCGAAGGCGTCCAGCCCGACCTGCACGGCGGTCCCGGATTCTCGCCGCTCACCGTGCGCTCGATCTCGACGAAGGCCCCGGCGTGCTCGACCTCGTCAACGCAGATCGTCATGCTTCCCAGCGTCGCGGTGCGCCGGGTCTTCACGATGCGGACCGTGGGATGAAAGCCCATGAGCGTGATGGCATGATGCATCTGCTCCCGGTCGGCGACGGTCGTCTCGTGCTCCAGGCACGCCATCGCGTTGTCCACCGGCCGACCCTTCGCGCCGGGCCCGGAGCACGCGAGTTGACCTCAACAGTGCTTGAGGTCGCAGGCTGGGCGACGGCGTAAACGAGCGAAGGGGAATCCCGTGAAGGCAGCTGCTTTTTTCGAGTTCGGCGGTCCCGAGGTGTTGCGGGCGACGGAGCTTCCGACGCCCGAGGCGGGCGAGGGGCAGGTGCGGGTGCGGATCAGGGCCGCGGGCGTGCAGCCGTTCGACCTGGCCATCCGGGCGGGGTGGACCCCGGAGGGGGTCGGCGGTGAGCTGCCCCGCGTGCCGGGCAACGAGTTCGCCGGGGTGGTCGACCAGGTGGGCGCCGGGGTGGACGGGACCGTGGACGGGATCTCCGTCGGTGCCGAGGTCCTGGGCTTCAACCTGCTGAACTCCTACGCCGAGTACGTGGTCGTGCCCGCGGAGAACGTCACGCCCAAGCCCGCGAACATGCCCTGGGAGGTGGCGGGCGGTTTCACCGCCGGGACCCAGACCGCCCACATCGCGCTGCGCCAGCTCGGGGTGGGGGAGGGCGACACGGTCCTGGTCCACGCCGCCGCGGGCGCGGTCGGCACCGCGGCGGTCCAGCTCGCCCGGCTCTGGGGGGCGAGCACGGTGATCGGCACCGCCCGCGAGGAGAACCACGACTACCTGCGTGACCTCGGCGCGGTCCCCGTCACGTACGGCGAGGGGCTGCTGGAGCGGGTGCGCGCCCTCGCCCCCGGCGGGGTGGACATGGTCCTGGACGGCGCGGGCGGCGAGGCGCTGGAGGTCTCCCTGCAGCTGGTGAAGGCCGAGCGTGTCCTCACGCTCGTCGAGCACGGCAAGGCCGCCGAGCTGGGGGTGCAGCGGACCCAGGGGGTGCGGCTGGCATCCCGCCTCGCCGAGCTCGCCGCCCTGTACGCCGAGGGCGAGCTCGTCTTCCCGGTGCGCAGGACCTATCCGCTGGAGCGGGCCGCGGACGCCCACCGCGAGGTCGCCACCGGGCACGGACGGGGCAAGGTCGTGCTGGTCATGGACTGATATGGCGGTATCACTGGTCTTATGGCCGGAACCCTTAGTAAGGTTTCTTGTTAATAACGTGCTATCCGTCGGCTCGTTGGACAGTCCCGCCTCCCATTTCTCGCTCCAGGAGGAGTCCACGTGCATCTGCGACACAAGCTGGCCACCGGTACCGCCGCCGCGATCGGCGTAGGGTCCCTGTTCGCCCTGCTGCCGTCCACCGCGGCGGTCGCCCACGGGTCCATGTCGAACCCGCCCAGCCGGGCCTACGTCTGCAAGAACGAAGGCCCGGAGACCCCCAGGTCGGAAGCGTGCAAGGCGGCCGTCGCGGCCGGGGGCACCCAGGCGTTCTACGACTGGCACGAGGTGTCCCGGCTCGAAGCCGGCGGCAACCACCGCCAGATCATCCCCGACGGCCAGCTGTGCGGCGCCGGGCGGGACAAGTACCGCGGGCTCAACCTCGCCAGGGCCGACTGGCCCGCCACCCCGGTCTCCCCGGGGCCGCTCACGGTCACCTACCACGCGACCGCGCCGCACGCGAACAGCAACTTCGAGTTCTACATCACCAAGCAGAGCTGGAACCCCACCCAGCCGCTGCGCTGGTCGGATCTGGAGCACATCAGGACCTTCAACAACCAGAACCCCACCCAGTTCACCAACTGGACGATCAACCTCCCGCAGCGGAGCGGCCGCCAGCTCATCTTCTCGATCTGGCAGCGCATCGTGGGCAGCACGGAGGCCTTCTACACCTGTTCCGACGTGAACTTCGGCGGCACCAACCCCAATCCCGACCCCACGCCGACCCCGACGGCGACTCCCACGCGGACCCCCACCCCGACCCCGACGCCCACCCCGACGAGCCAGCCGGGCGGCACCTGGACGGCGGGCACCTCCTACGCGGTGGGCGCCACGGTGACCTACGGCGGCGTGACCTACCAGTGCCTGCAGGCGCACACCGCGCTGGCCGGCTGGGAGCCGCCGAACGTCGCGGCCCTGTGGCGACGCGTCTGACCCGGTGAGATCCGGCCGGGGTGGCCGCCGCCACCCCGGCCGGGATCGTCGCTCTCCCGAGAATCCTCCCGAGAACCGAGGAGTTCGTCATGAAGCGTGCGGTTCCGGTGGTCCCGACGGTCGTCCTGGGAATTCTCCTGTTCTGCGGCTGCGGTGCCGACAGCATCCAGGAACTCCGCGGAGGTCCCGCCGGTCACGGGGCGCACGGCACCCCCGGTGCTCCCGTCCGGCCGGCGCCCGCCCAGGGCGAGCACAGCGGCTCCGGACAGGGCTCCGGACAGGGCTCCGGACAGGGCTCGGGTCAGGATCCCGGGCAGGACGCCGGCCACGGTTCCGATCACTCGGCGCACGGTGCCGGCGCGGGAGCGCCCAGCCCCTCGCCCGCCCCGCCGGCGGGGACCGCCGCGGGGGTCGCCTTCAACGCCCCCGACGTGATGTTTTTGCAGATGATGGTGCCCCACAACACCCAGGGGGTGCGGCTGGTGCGGCTGGTGCGCGAGCGGCCGGTCCGCCCCGAGGTCAAGGAGCTCGCCGAGGCGATCGGCGTGACCCAGGAACGCGAGTCCGCCTCGATGTCCGGGCTGCTGGACGCCTGGGGGCAGCCCGCGACCGCGAAGGACGACGAGCACGCCGCCCACGGCGGGATGCCGGGGGTGAGCGAGGAGGAGATGGCGGCGCTGATCGCCGCTCCGCCGGCCGAGTTCGAGCGGAGGTTCCTCGACATGCTGATCGCCCAGCAGGACGACGCCGCCCAGATGGCCAAGGTGGAGGTCGCCACCGGGCTGCACTCCCAGGTCACCGAGATGGCCAGGCGCGTCGACGTCTCGCGTACGGCACAGATCGCACAGATGCTGGCCCTGCGCGACCAGTAAGGATTTGTCCTTACACTCCCTTATGTGAGATATATTCCCTACTTGCTATAAGGGGAATTAAGGGGAGAGTCATGCGCAAGATCTTTGGGGTCGTGGCCGGGTTGGTCCTGGCCGGGACACTGGCCGCGTGCGGGGGGACGTCCACCGACACGGCCCAGCCCGCCGGCGGCACGCCGAAGGCCGACGCCCCGCTCAGGGTCGGGGTCAACCCCGTGCCCCACGGTGAGGTGCTCAAGTACGTCAAGGACAACCTCGCCGCCAAGGCCGGGCTGAACCTGGAGATCGTCGAGTTCACCGACTACGTCCAGCCCAACACCCAGCTGGACGAGGGCAACCTGGACGCGAACTACTTCCAGCACATCCCGTACCTGGAGGAGTTCTCCAAGGGCAAGGACATCAAGCTCAGCTGGGTCGCCCCGGTGCACATCGAGCCGCTCGGCCTGTACTCCAAGAAGATCAAGAACGTCTCCGAGCTCGCCCAGGGCGCCCAGGTGGCACTGCCCAACGACGCGAGCAACCTCGGCCGCTCGCTCAAGCTCCTGGCCGACAACGGCGTGATCACCCTCAAGGAGGGCGTCGGCGTCAAGGCCACCGAGCGTGACGTCGCGGGCAACCCCAAGGAACTGGAGTTCAAGCCCCTCGAGGCGGCCCAGCTGCCCCGCTCCCTGGAGGACGTGGACGCCGCGATCGTGAACGGCAACTACGCCCTGGAGGCCGGGCTGCAGCCCGCGACCGACTCCCTGATCCTGGAGAAGGGCGAGGGCAACCCGTACGCCAACGGCCTGGTCACCATCCCGGCCAAGGTGGACGACCCCCGCGTGAAGAAGCTCGCCGAGCTCCTCACCGGTCCCGAGGTCAAGAAGTTCATCCAGGACAGGTACAAGGGCGCGGTCCTGCCCGCCGAGTGACCCGCCCGGTGCTCCGTTCGGTGCCGTTTCCGGTGATCCGCCCCAGGGCGGTCACCACCTCCCGCGCGACGCCTCGGCCGCGCCTCCCCGCCCGTCTCGCGGGGGGCGCGGCCGACGGCTTTTCCAGGACCGGAGGGCCTGTGACGACGAACGGGAGGCCGCGGTCCGCATCTACCTCCATGAGGTGACGTTTGAGATCCGCGTGGGGGATAGATGGGGTGGGTTGGCTCGAAGGAGGAGATCCCATGACCATCGCAGGCGGCATCGTTCTCATTATGCTCGGCGCCATTCTCACGTGGGCGGTCGAATTCGACATCGCCGGATTCGACATCAACATCGTCGGTGTCATCCTGATGATCGGCGGCCTCGCGTGGCTCCTGTTCGCCGTGTACCGGCTCAGCCTCGCCCGCCGGGCGGTGGTGCCGGACTCGACGACCACCACGGTGGTCGACGACCCCGTCACCCAGCGCCGCACCTACCAGGAGCGCCACTACAACGACCCCCCGGCGGTGTGATCCCGCGGACCTCTCCGGCGGGGGAACCGCGACCTCGGCGGGTACCGCCGGCCGATCCGGGTCCGTTAGAAAGCGATCCCCACGGGTAGGCGTGCCGTTTCAGTGAACGCGAACGGAGGGCACAGGACGTGAGCAGAGTCGTATCCCGCGGTGCGAGCGCCGTGAGCGGAATGCTCGGTGGCGCGATCGCCGGGGTCATCTTCAAGCAGGTCTGGAAGCTCGCGTCGGGCAAGGACGACGCCCCCCAGGCGACGTCGGACGAGTACGGCTGGGGCGAGATCCTCGTGGCGTCGGCCATCCAGGGCGCCATCTTCGGTGTGGTCAAGGCCGCGATCGACCGTTCCGCGTCCCGGAGCATCCACAGAGCCACCGGCAAGTGACCCCGTGAGGTAGCCGCCGTCACCACCGGCGGCCGGCCTCGCGCCGGATGGCCCCCGATCCCGTCCGCGGGACCGGGGGCCTTCGTACGTCCGAGACCGTCAGGCGGCTCCGGGACACGGGCGGGCGGCCGCCCCCCGCGCCGGGACGCGGGAGGAGAGCACCTCCGCGTACACGGCGGACGTCTGGGCGGCGATCCGGTTCCAGTCGTAGCGTGAACGTGCCCGGGCGGCGGCCGCCGCCCCGTAGGCCGCCAGCAGGGACGGCGCGGCGAGCAGCCGGCGCAGCGCGCCGCCCAGCGTGTGCGGCTCTCGCGGTGGGACCAGCAGGCCGGTGACCTCGGGGACGACGGTGTCCAGATGCCCGCCCACCGCGGACGCCACCACCGGTACGCCGCAGGCCATGGCCTCCAGCGGCACGATGCCGAACGGTTCGTACCAGGGCATGCTGACCACGACGTCCGCCGAGCGCATCAGGGTGGGGACGTCCTCCCTGCCCACCCTGCCGAGGAATCTGACGCGGTCCGCCACGCCGCACCGGGCGGCCACGCGCGAGAGCCGGTCCGCCTCCGGGTCGTCCAGGTCTCCGCCGGCGACGACCAGGGTGGCGCCGGGAACGCGGGCGAGGGCGTGAATCGTGGTGTCCACGCCCTTGCGGCGGACGGGACGGCCGACGGCGAGCAGGACGGGCCCCGGGCCGAGGTCCCTCCTCGGGCCGGCGGGGGTGAAGGAGCGCACGTCGACGCCGCAGGGCACGACTCTCGCCCGGCTCCGCGAGATCCGCATCCTGTGCAGTTCCGCCACCTCGTCGGCACAGGTCGCGACGATCGCGTCCACCTGGGAGGCGACCATCGCCTCGATCTTGAGGCGCTCGCGCGGGCTGGGGTCGTCCGTGCCCTGGTGGCGGCGCTTGACCGTACCGAGGGCGTGGAAGGTGTGCACGATGGGGACGGCGGCGTCCCTCGCGGCGGCCAGGGCGGCCAGGCCGCTCATCCAGAAGTGGCTGTGGACCATGTCGGGCGGCGCGGCGCTCCACCGCCTGGCGAGCCACCGGCCGAAGTCGGGGATCCAGGGGAGCAGGTCGTCCTTGGACAGGGTCATGGCGGGTCCGGCGGGGACGTGGACCACGGTGACCCCGGGGGCCAGGGAGGTCTCCTCAGGCTGAAAGGGGCACTCCCTGCGGGTGTAGACGGTCACCTCGTGCCCGCGCGCGGCGAGCGCGAGGGACAGGGCGGCGACGTGGACGTTCTGGCCCCCGGCGTCGGCTCCGCCGACGGCTGCGAGGGGACTGGCATGCTCTGACACCATTGCGATCTTCAATGGACACGGCTCCACCGGGTGTACGGGGCAGGCGTGCCTGCGTCCTGGGCATACCGGCCTCCTCTGCCCTGAGCGGGGGCTTTAAACGTGTTTGACCTTGGGATTCACGGGAAGGCGAGCAGTTTTGGACGGAAAGGAGTTCGACGATGGAGGCTCCCCAGTACGTCGCGGCGCGCGTGCAACGCGCGCTCGCCGAGGACGAGAGAACCACGGAACTCGGCATCCGAGTGGACATTCGGGGTGATCAGCTCTACCTGCGCGGCCAGGTCGCCAGCACCGACCGCAGCGAGCTGATCGCCGAAGTCGCCGGCGAGGCGGCCCCCGGGCTGGCCGTCCACAACGAGATGGACATCGTGGACGTGCGGGACCCGGTGGGGGAGGAGAGGCTGTGAGAGACGTGCGGATCGCGGCGGTCGGGGATGTGCACCTGGACGAGAGCCGCAAGGGGAGCTATCGCGAGCACCTCCACGACATCGGTGAGAAGGCCGATGTCCTGTTGCTCGCCGGAGACCTGACCCGGCACGGCACGATGGAGGAGGGGCGGGTGGTGGCGGACGAGTTCCGCGACCTGCCGATCCCGGTGGTGGCCGTGCTCGGCAACCACGACCACCACTCCGACCAGCCCGCGGAGATCGCCGCCCTGCTGCGCGACACCGGGATCGAGGTCCTGCACGACGACGCGACGGTGCTCGACATCGACGGGGTGCGGCTCGGGGTGGTCGGCGGCAAGGGCTTCGGCGGGGGGTACGCGGGCAAGTGCGCCAGCGACTTCGGCGAGCCGGAGATCAAGGCGTTCGTGGGGCACACCAAGCGGATCGCCGACCGCTGGCGGGTGGCACTGAAGGAGTTGCAGGCCGACCGCAGGGTCGTGCTGTCCCACTACTCGCCGGTCAAGGACACCCTCGCCGGGGAGCCGCTGGAGATCTATCCCTTCCTGGGCAGCTACCTGCTGGCCGAGGCGGTCGACGCCGAGGGCGCCGATCTGATCATCCACGGGCACGCCCACGCCGGTACGGAGAAGGGTGTCACGCCGGGCGGCATCCGGGTACGCAACGTGGCGCTGCCGGTGCTGGGCCGGGCGTACGGCGTGTATCTCCTCTGACGCGTTCCGGCGCGTTACATGAAGAAGCGGGCCGGGGGATACCCGGCCCGCGAGGCTTCTGTGGGAGTTCGGGGCGCTTACGTGCTTCTTACGGATGTTCTTCGCGAGCGTGGTGCCCGCGTCGAGAAGTGTGCCGGCCTCAGGCCCGCACCGGACGGCGTACGGACATCAGGCCGTACGGAACCGCGTGCGGGTCGTGTGGCCCGCACCTGGACGGTGTGCGAGCGCTGGGCTCGCACCGGTCATGTGTGCGGCGAGCGCGAGGCCCGCGTCACACATTGAAGATGCTCACACCCCCGGGACCGACGAGGAAGCCGAGGACGATGAGGACGATTCCCCAGAGGAAATCGCGACGGGCCAGGATGACGTAGATCCCGGAGATGACGAGAACGACTGCGATGATCCAAAGCAAGGTAGCCATAACCGGCCTCTGCCCTCACAATTCACTACTTAACATCTTCATCATCCTCGGTTCTGTACAGATCAACTATCGGCTGGATGAACCACAGCCAGGCGCTCAGCAGGGCCACGACCCCGGCGAACACCGCCGCCGGCCAGGCGTTGAGGACCGTTTCCGCGACGAGCGCCACCGAGCTCGTCATCGCGACCGCGAGCCCGGCGGCCCCCGCGATCCCGAGCGCGTTGGCGCGGTGCAGCATCTTCTCCTTCAGCCCGGTCCTGAACAGCAGGCGGTGCTGGGCCGCGGGGGTGATGAAGCAGACGGACGCGACGGCCGCGCTCAGCAGGGCGATGAAGAACAACCAGTGTCCCAGGGTGTCCACTTTGTTGAAGCCCGCCGCGAACGGCAGGCTGAACAAGAAGGCGAACAGCACCTGCACGCCGGTGACCGCGACACGCAGGCCCTGTAACAACTCGCCGAGCTCGCGGTCGACACGTTCCTTGCGGGTCTCTCCGGGCTCGGGATGTTCCCTTTGCGCATGTTCAGGTTGAATCATGCGCATCGTTTACCCAAGCAAAGGTTTGACATGCCTACCTGGGGAGTTACGGGGTACGGCGGTGGCTATGGGAAGCCACAGTCACGAGGTCACCGACGCGATCCTGGAAACGCTGAAGCGAGCGAGCAGCGGATTGAAGGACGCGGACGTCAGGTTCGCTCTTGCCGGAGGCTGTGCGGCCTACGCGCGCGGAGCCGCCCCCTCGCTTCACGACGTCGATTTCGTCCTCCCCCAGGAGGACGTGCCGCTCGCGCTCGAGGCGCTGGGCAAACTGGGATTCGAGACGTCCAGGCAGCCGCCGGAGGACTGGCTGGTCAAGGCCTTCGACGAGGGCAGGCTGGTGGATCTGATCTTCTCGATCTGCGACCACCCGGTCACCCCCGAGTTGCTGAAGCGGGCGGAGCCGATGAAGGCCTCGGCGGTGATCCTGCCCGTCCTGGAGGCCACCGACCTGGTCATCTCCTGGCTGCTTCCGCTTTCCGAGCACAGCTGTGACTACGGCTCCCTGCTGCCCCAGGTCCGCGCCCTGCGCGAGCAGGTCGACTGGAACCGCGTCGCCGCCGTCGTCCAGGACTCCCCCTACGCCTCCACCTTTCTCATCCTTCTCCAGCGCCTTGACGTCATCCCCGGCCCCATCGACTCCTCCGGCGACCCGACCTGGCCGTGAGACGCGACCGTCCCGGGAACGCGGAGGGGCCCCGCCGTTTCGGCGGGGCCCCTCTCGTCGTCTCGTCCGGTGTGCCGGGTCAGGAATCCCGGGTCCGAAGGTTCCGGATCACAAGACCCGTGCCCGGAAGGTCCGGATCAGAAGGTCCCGGGGCCGCCGCCGAAGGGGAAGCGGCCGTAGTACTCGCCGACACGGTCGCGGTACGCGGGCTCCTTGAAGTTCGCCTCGTCGAACTCGGGGGCGTCCTTGATCTCCTGCTTGGTGCGCGCGATGTAGACCTTCTTCTCCTGCGGGTCGATCTGCGTCACCGTACTCGCCGGCAGGAGGACCTTCTTGCCGAAGATCCACGGTCCCGTGTCGACGACGAGGTAGCTCTCGCCGACCTCGTACGTCGCCTCGTCGATGGAGCCGATCTTCCCGTCGGTGGCCTCGACGTGGTACCCGGCGACGTCGAGCGTCCTGTCCTGGTCGTACACGTCGGTTCGATAGTTCCAGAGCTCAGGTTGCATGGTTGAACATCTCCCTTGACTTGATACTCCGGGCTCCGGTCACGTACCCGAGCGAGGAGCCCTAAACGGCATTTCCCCAAGTCAGCAGGTGTGGAACACTGTTCGCTCGCCTTTGTTTCCGCTTGAATCCGCAGGTCATCGCGGGCTTCGACCGCCGCCCCCGGGACGTGAATCTCGCCGTCCGGTGCTCTTTGGCGGCATATATCTGCTCATGTACGGACCATGGTGTCGGGTCCGGTAAGCTTGTCGAGGTCAAGCGCCGCTAGCTCAGTTGGTTAGAGCAGCTGACTCTTAATCAGCGGGTCCGGGGTTCGAGTCCCTGGCGGCGCACCACGGTTTAGGCCGACAACCTGGGCATCCTCGCTTCCGGCGGGGATGCCCAGGGTCGTTTCCGGGCCCTGCGGCGGCTTGGTGCGGGCTGTGTCCCAGCCGCCGGTGCCCGATTCCCACACCTGGACGAGGGCCTGGAGGCCGCCGTCTGGCTTCGCGGTCCAGGTCCACACGACGCTGGTCGCGCGTTGGTCGACGGCGATGACCGGCCTGACGACCTGCTCGCTGGGCAGGCCTGTTTCACCGACCTGGCCATGTGGATCCGCGGCCACTGGAGTATCGAAACCGACTCCACCGGCTCCGCGACGTCACCTGCGGAGAAGACCACTCGCCGAGATCATCTCAGTATTTCCGTGTAGAGGCCCTCAGCCGCCTTGGCATGTTCTTTTCCTGCCGTGGCATCGACATGAACGAGAAGTTCGCCGAGAAGGGCATGGGCATGTGCCGCACCGAGACGGTGGCCACTCTGACGGTGATCGTCCAAGGCGCGCAGGGCATAGACGCGTGCCTGCTCGTCGTCGCTCTTCGCGGCACAGCAACGGGCAAGCAGATAAAAAGCCTGACCTTGAAGCACGCGAAACTGGCTGTGCTCGGCCAGTGCCAGTGCCTGTCGTGCGAGATCCGTTGCCTCGGTGAGGTGATTGCCGTGGTGGTGTGCTTCGGCCAACCCCAAGTAGGTCTCACACTTCAGGTAAGGGGTCTCAAGGTCGTTGACGATTTCCAGCGCCTTTTGGTGGAGATCGATGGCCAGCATCACATTACGGTCATGAGTGCTCAGTGAGGCCAGGCCGCTCAATGCCTGAACCTCGACGTTGCGGTGGTCGAGGTCACGCGCGAGGTGAAGGGCGGCCTCGAAACGCTCACGGGCGGAATCGGTGTCGCCACGATCGCGATGAACGCGACCAAGGGATGCCAGGGTCTCCGCCTCACAACTTCGGTTCCCCAAACCACGGTGTGCGGCGAGGGCGTTTCCCAAATGTGTGACGGCGTCATCGAACCGGCCGAGCAGATGGCAAATCTCTCCAAGTGTGGCGACAGACATCGTTTCCCATACTGTATCCGTGAATTTACGGTGCAACCTTACGGCCTGTTCGGCGATATCGACGGCCTCGTCCAGGCGGCCGCAGTCGCGGTACAGATTCGCAAGATTGAGCAGGACCACCGCTCTTTCCACGTCGTCGCCGATGTCAGTATAAAGGTCTTGTGCTTGCTGCAGCGCGGCGACTGCCTCGTCGGGCCGGCCAACCACGCTAAGCAATTGGCCGAAGTTGCACAACATGTTGCCGTGTTGAGTCAGGGACACGGAATCGTCTTTCAAGGCAATCGCCTGCCGCAAGTAGACGATTGCTCGTGAGAGTTTGCTGAGATTGAAGTAAACCTGCGCCAGACCGCTCAAAGCCATTCGTTGCAGCTTCACGTCTCCGCTGAATCGCGCCGCCGCAAGCGCGGACCTGGCAACGGTCAACCACTCAACCATATCAGGGCGAAGTAGGTCATAGTAGCTGCGCAGTCGATCTGCCAGCAGTAATGTCGTGCGACTGTGGCCGTGATGAACAGCGTAATCGATTACCTTAACAACATTGTGCCGCTCACCGTTGAGCCAGGCCAACGCGGAGGCGTAATCATTCAGGCCTGAGTCTCGCGTCTGTGCTGGACTGGCCAGAGCGGACAGCGGTGGGGTGTTGCCCCCGCGGAGCAGTTGGTCAGCCGAGGCGACCTTGTGCTGATACCAGTCGAACAACCTGTCTATCGCTGCTGCTCGATCCTGATCACTGTCTTCGACATTCGCTCGGGAGGTCGCGTACTGACGAAGCAGGTCGTGCAGAGAGAACCGGCCCGGGTCTTCCTCCGCGATGAGATGTGCGGCCGCGAGTCGATTCAGCGTCCGCGATGCCTCTTGCGTGGTCATGCCGGCGAGCGCCGCAGCGGTGGGAGCTGTGAAGTCCGCACACGGCACCAGCCCAAGACGGCGAAACAGCCGCCGCTCGTCGGGAGCCAACGCGCGGTACGACAGATCGAAGGCGGCTCGGACGCCGCGCTCCTCGTCATCCTCCACAGTCAACGACGCGAGCGTGTCCCCGGCGACCAGATCCTGGACGAATTCACCGATGGCCTGCCGCGGCCGGTCGGCCAGCTGAGCCGCCGCGATACACAGGGCGAGCGGAAGGCGAGCGCACACCTCGACCAAAGCGGCACACGGTGACGGTTCCGCCTCGACCCGCTCGCGGCCGAGGAACCTGATGAGCAGGCCTTCGGCCTCCTGCGGTGTCATGGCGTTCAGGATGAGGCGGTGGGCACCGTCGTGGGCGACCAGACCGGTCAGCCGATCACGGCTGGTGATGAGCACCAACGATTTGCCGACGCCGGGTAGAAGGGGGCGGATCTGTGCGCTGGACCGGGCGTTGTCCAAGAGAATGAGCAGTCGACGATCCGCTACGAGAGAGCGATAACGGGCTTCGGATTCGGCGAGATCGACGGGCGTCTGCTCGGCCGTCATCCCCAGTGCCCGCAGGAGCAGGGCGAGAGCCTCGATGGGACGCATCGGGGTTGCCTGGGCGTGCCCTCGGAGATTGAGGTGTATCTGCCCGTCGGGAAACTGGTCCGCCACCCGGTGCGCCCAATGCACGGCGAGAGCCGTCTTGCCGACGCCGGGGGTCCCCGCGATGGCCGAGATCACCACCGTCCCGGCTGCCCCTTCGGACGCCGAAGACAGGAACTGGTCCAGTTTCCGTATGTAGTCTTTGCGGCCGGTGAAACGAGCCATGTCCACGGGTAACTGTCGCGGTGCGATGGGCGTCTCCCGCGAGGTGCGCTCGCCACCGTCTTGACCTGGAGCCGGGGGAGCATCAGGCAGGTAGAGCCGCTCATCGGAGCGAAGGATGGCCTCATACAGGCGCTGCAGGGAAACACCCGGCTCGATGCCGAGTTCGTCGCGTAGCACAGTGCGAGTCAGGTGGAAGGCTTCCAACGCCTCGACCTGACGGTCGCTGCGATACAGCGCCAGCATGAGGTGCGCTCGCAGGCTTTCCCGGTACGGATGCGCGCGGACCAGTTCGGTGAGTTCGTGTATCACCTCGGTATGCAGTCCCAGAGCCAGCTCAAGGACGATGCGCTCCTCCTGCGCCGCCAACCGATGATCTTCCAGGCGCCTGACCTCGTCGGTCAGTATCGGGCCCGCCTCCACGTCCCCGAAGGGAGTGCCACGCCAGAGACCCAGCGCCTGATGGTAAAGACTCCGGGCTCGGGCCGCGTCGCCCTGCTCCCGAAGAGCGCGGGCCTGGTCGAGCAATTCCGCGAAACGCAGCACGTCGAGTTGGCAGGACTCGATGGCCAGCGAATAGCCCGCGGAGCCGTGCCGTATCAGTCCCTCGTCGCCGAATTCCTTACGAAGCCGGTGAACGTACGTCTGAAGCGTTTTGCGGGCTGTTGCCGGCGGCGCCTGATCCCATAGCTCATCAAGCAGCTCCGACACGTTCACCGACTGTCCGGCTCGGCACAACAACACAGCCAGGACGCGGCGCAACATCCCCGCTCTCACCTCGATGGGAACCCCGTCACGATGCACAGAAAGCGGCCCCAGCACGCCGAACTCAAGCATCTGGCCGCCCCCTGGTCGACACCGCACCTGTGAGCACAGGCTGTCAGGCCGCGTCATCGCCGTCAACCAATGCGCTACCAACGCGCTACCAGCCGAACGAAGAATCACTCATAGGCGATTCTCGTACGACAGGCGGGCCATCACGTCGACCAGAAAGCGAAATCACGCCTCAGTCAAACATCTCGACCGACCACACGAAGATCACAAAAGATCGAGGCCGGCGCAGTTCCCGCCGCGGGTCACCCGCCTCGGTCGAACCGCGTGTTGTTCGTCCGGTCGATCCACCGTCCTGGACAACCAATGGGGACGTTGCAACAGAGGAGGTCGTCGGCCGTGACGCGGACGGCGAAGTCCGACCAGGAAACAGTTCTTTATCTCTCGGAAAGGAAGCGCAAATGCCCCTGACCATCGACGCGAAATACCGGAAGCCGGGGATGTTGCTGAAGGGCTTCGCGGTCGCGGCCGCCCTCGCCACCGTGACCGCCGGCGCCGTGGGGACTCCCGTGTCGGCCGATTCCACCTCGGCGCTCGGCTGCCAGAGCACCTACGCGGTTCTGCACACCTACGGAGGCGATCTGAGGTGGAACTGCCACGGGAAGAAACTTGTCCCCGCCCTCATATCCAATTCGTTCTCGGCGGGTGGCTGGTCCGGCGCCGTTTACAGCACCGAATATGCACCTCGCTACTTCTGCGACGGAGACTCGTTCGGGCTGGGGGACCGCCATGTGTACGAGGTCTATCTCAATGCGACGAAGCCCGCGCGGTGCAAATAACCGGTGGGGCTTGTGGCCGAGAAGGATCGGCCGTCGTCGTGTATGTCATGCCGAAGCGGCCGATGACAGCATCATCTGGCGCCCGTCACGTGCGGAGGAACCAATGACCATAACGAGAACCCGCGTTCGTTCCCGGCGCATGATCGCCGCACTCTCCGCGGCGATCACCGCCACAGCGCTTCTACCGGTCAACGCGGCTTCCGCCGCCATCCCGACCAGGATCGACGTCGGTTACACGATCACCGACCATGTCTACTGGAAGGGCTCGGGAAGCTACTCCAACGGCAACGGCACCTACGTTCGCTGGTGCGTTCGCCTGATGATGGCCGAGATCGGCCCGAACCGGACCCTCTCCTCCCGTTGCCAAGCGACTCCGGCCGGAAGCCAGGGCACGATGAGCGCCCCCGATGTCCGGTGCTACAGATCAGGCAACCCCACCGACTACGTCTACACGCGAGTCTCGGCCTACGACGCCAACAACAGGGAGACCTTCAAGGAATCGAACGATATCGACCCCTGGTGCTGACCTTCGCACGGCACGTGGTTCACGGGCGCACGTGGTCGCGCGCTTCCGGTCATCCGGTCGAGACGGCATCGCCGGTGATCCGACGCGCACGAAGGTAGGCGGTCCTGCATGGCATGAGTCTTCATCAGCAGCTGGATGCCATCAGGAAACGCGGGTGGGGGCGCGTCGGGACCCGGAGCCGCAGGGGCGCGTCGGGTCCCGGAGTCCCACCCGGTCGCGTCAGGCCCGCCGGCCCACGGCCGTCCTGGCGCCGCGACGGCGCCACAGCAGCCCGGAGACGGCGCCGAGGGTGACCAGGGAGCCGGTGAGCACGAGCGCCCGCCCGTCGGGGCCGCTCTCGCCGCCGCCTCCGGTCTCGGCTCCTCCGGCCGGTGTCTCGTCGATCTCGCCGTTCGCGTCCTGCGGGGACTCGGCGGCCTCGGTGTCCTCATCCGTCGCGGGCGGGCCGACGGGCTGCGTGGCCGTGTCCGTCGGGGCGGGATCGGTCGCCTGGCCGCCCCCGGCGACGGTGAGGGGGTAGGTCGTCAGGGCGTCCCCGTTCAGCGGCTCGCACTCGATCAACGGCTGGTTGGGCTGGGTCCCGAAGTTGACGGCGGCGGGCTTCACCGTGGCGCTGCCCGCGTTGGCCGAGGTGGTCGCGAGGGAGACCGGGGCCGTCGGCAGCGCGACGGTCCCGCCCGCGGCGACCGTGTCGAGGGTGCCCACCCCGGTGGCGGAGGTCACCCCGGAAAGGCCGCTGATGGAGGCGTACGCGTACAGCTTGGTGCCCGCGGGCAGCCCCGCGGCGGGCGCCGTCAGGCCGGTGCCGGAGTAGGTGCCGCGCCAGCCGATCGTGAACTGCTGTCCCGCGGTGGCGTTCGCCGGCATCGTCAGCTCGACGTCGATCTGGATGGTCTGCTTCTCCGTCACGCCGTCGGTGGTGCACTCGTACTGCACGATGCCGGCCGCGACGACCCCGTCCCGCTCCGCGGAGGAGGGAAGGGGGTGCCAGAGGAGGACCAGGCCCCCTGCCAGGGCGGCGACTGGGAGAACCGAACGGACGCGCACGTTGCCTCCTGCTTACGACAGATGGGGCATAAGGGGAGACGGGGGACAGGGATGTTTGGTTGACAGCGCGAGTTCGATCCGTACGACCGTGATGGAAAGGTACCGGATGGGGCGCGTTCGCCCCATCCGGTACCCGGTCCGGCCACGCGGCCACGCGGCCTACGAGGCGTAGACCTCGAACTCGGAGAGCTGGCCGGCGGGCCAGCCGCTGTTGGCGGTGAAGGTCAGGCGCAGGTGGCGCCTGCTGGTGGCCGGGAAGGTGATGGTGGCCGTGTTACCGGTGGCGGGGTTGAAGGTGTACGTCGCCGAGCCGACGACGCCGGTGAAGTTCGTCCCGTCGGTGCTGCCCAGGAGGGCGACCGCCTGGGTGCGGGTGGCCCAGTCGGCGGCCGGGGGCAGCTTGAGGACGACCCGGCCGACGCTCTGCGTGGAGCCCAGGTCGACCGTGACCGACTGCGGGAAGGCGTTGTTGTTCGACTCCCAGTAGGTGCTCGCGTTGCCGTCCACGGTGTTGCCCGAGCCGTACACCTGGGCGTGGCTGGTCTCCGTGGTCGGCCTGCCCTGCGCCAGGTTGGTGACGGGCGCCGAGCCGCCGGTCCCGGTCAGGGCCACGGTCAGCGGCCCGTTCGGGTCGTTGCTCGCCACGCTCAGGGTGCCCGTACGGGTGCCCGTCGCGGTGGGGGTGAAGGTGACGTTGACGGTGCAGGAGGCGCCGGCGGCGAGGGTGGTGCCGCAGGTCCTGGTCTGGGCGTAGTCGCCGGTGGTGGCGACCGTGCCGAGCGTCGCCGACCCGGTGCCGGTGTTGGTGACCGTCACGGCCTGCGCCGGGCTGGTGCTGCCGACCGTCCTGGCGGCGAACGTCAGGCTGACCGGGGAGGCGGCCAGTGACACGGTCGGCGGGGGGTTGCCGCCACCGGGGAAGATCTGGAACTCCGAGACCTGGGCCGCTGGCCAGCCGGTGTTGGCGGTGACGTTGAGCCGCAGGTAGCGCACGGACGAGCCGGCCAGCGGGATCGTGACGCTGTTGCCGGTGGCCGGGTTGAAGGTGTATCCGGCCGAGGCCTTCAGCGTGGTCCAGGTGGTGCCGTTGGTGCTGCCCTGGACCGAGAGGGTCTGCGTCCTGGTCGCCCACGCGGCCGGCGGCGGCAGCTTCAGGGTGACGGAGCCGACGCTCTGCGCGCTGCCGAGATCGGCCTGCAGCCACTGCGGGAAGGCGCTGCTGTTCGACTCCCAGTAGGTGGAGGCGTTGTCGTCGTTGGCGCTGCCCGGCGGGAAGCCGCCGTTGGAACTGCTCGCCGTCATCGTCGCGCCGAGCGCGAGGTTGGTGGTCGAACTCGTGCCGCTGCCGCTCAGGCCGACCGTCAGCGGGCTGTTCGGGTCGTTGCTCGCGACGGTCAGGCTGCCCGTCCGGGTGCCCGAGGCGGTGGGGGTGAAGGTGACGTTGACGGTGCAGGAGGCGCCGGCGGCGAGGGTGGTGCCGCAGGTCCTGGTCTGGGCGTAGTCGCCGGTGGTGGCGACCGTGCCGAGCGTCGCCGCGGCGGTGCCGGTGTTGGTGATGGTGACGGCCTGCGCCGGGCTGGTGCTGCCGACCTGGCGCGCGCCGAAGGACAGGCTGCCGGGGGAGGCGGACAGGCCGCCGGTGTTGCCGCCGCCGCCGGGGTAGATGTAGTTCGGCGTGGGCCAGGTGCCGGTGCAGGTCGTGCTGCTGGGGCTCCAGCCGGTGTTGCCGGTGCCGAAGACGGGCGTGAAGGCCGCGCCGACGCAGTTGTGGATGGCGACGCCCGCGCCGATGTGGTCGGCACTGACGTTGTTGAACGTCATGTTCGCGCCCGACTGCGCCTGGATCATGTACGTGCCGGTGCCGTCGATGTTGACGTTGTTGAAGTTCACCGTGCTCGTGGTGCCCTCGATCATGTGGATCGCGGCGTACGAGCTGTCCAGGATGTCGGTGTCGGTGACGTTGATGGTGGCGTTGACCGGCTCGTTGAGCCCGCTGAACCAGAGGGCTCCGACGCCGAAGTGCCAGTTGAAGTCGTTGTTGCCCGCCCGGAGCAGGGTGTTGCGGGCGACGGTGTGGGTCCCGGCGACCGCGGTGCCCTGGCCGGAGTTGACGCCCGGGTAGCGGTTGGCGATGTGGATGCCGCCGCCGTTGCTGACGGTGTCGGCCACCACGTTGTCGGTGATCTGGATGTCCCTGCCGCCGTACGTGACGATGTTGTTGGCCAGCAGCGTGACGCCCACGGTGTTGAACGTGAACTTGTTGCCGACGTTCGGGATCCGCTCCGGCCACATGGCCAGGGCGTCGTCACCGGTGTTGCGCAGGAACGTGTTGGTCACCGTCGAGTTGGTGACCCCGGTGTGGAAGTTCACGCCGTCGGCGGTCTGGTCGAGGATGCGGCTGTTCTTGATGGTGAAGTTGTTCATCGGGCCGTCCATCCAGGCACCGACCTTGGTGTGCTGCATCCACACGTTGTCCACGACCGAGTCGGTCATCGCGCCGCCCATGGCGTTGACCTGGTCGTTGTCCTCGCGCTCCATGATCTCGCCGATGATGGCGAAGTCCTTGAGCGTGACGTTGCGGCTCGGGCCGCCCGCCTCGTGGGCGCGGATCTCGCCGCCGTAGCCGCCGCCCTGGACGTACTTGCCGTAGACGCCGACGGCCCGGTTGCGCTGGGTGGGGTGACGCCCGCCGAGCACGCTGTACCAGGGGCCCGCCCCGCGCAGGGTGACCCCGTCGACGACCACGTGGTCGTAGAGGTTGTACGTCCCCTCGGGGATGTAGACCTCCTTGCCCTGGGCCTTGCCGGCGTTGACCGCGGCCTGGAAGGCGGCCGTGTTGTCGACGCCCGTGTTGTTCTTGACGGCACCGAAGTCGTCGACCGACAGCGAGCCGGACGGGCGCCCGATCGGGGCGCCGACGACCTCGAAGTCGGCCAGGTCCACGGTGACCGGGATGCCGCCGGTGTGCTGGATACGGACCTTGGCGCCCGCGGTGAGCGTGGACCCGAACATGGTCCGCGTCTCGTCGTAGAAGTGGTGGGGGTTGGTGTCGCCGGGGTTGTTGTTGAACGGGTAGCCGCCGTAGTACCAGCCGTACTTGGAGGTGAGGGTCAGGTCCTTCAGGTGCGTGCCGTTGAGCCGCAGGCTGGCGGTGGTGTTCTGGCCGGTTCCCGAGGCGTTGTCCGGGACGCTGTAGCGCAGCGACAGCGCGTTCGCCGGCCGGGTGAGCGTGAACTCCACGTACTCGCCCGAGGAGTCGAGCGTCACCGCCCTGCGGCCCGAGGCCTCCGAGGGAAGGCGGCCGTAGATCCGGTCGGGGCCGATCACCTGGCCCGAGTGGGCGGTGTCCTCGGCCTCTATCTCGAAGAAGGGCACGGTGGCGCCGCGCCCGGGGAAGTCGAACGGGGAGTCGGCCCTCGCGGCGGCCGTGGCGGGGGCGACCGGTAAGGAGACCAGTCCTCCCGCCGTCAGCGCCGCGATCGTGGCGATGGTCCAGGCCTTTAGCCTGCCGGACTTCTTCATCGGCTGACCCTTCACTTTACGAAGAGCCGGACGCTTCGCGGCCGGAGCGTCGCGGACGCCGGCCGGTGGCGCCCGGGGGGTATCCACACCTTAAAATGACGAACAGATTGCTGCAAGATTTCATCTAATGCATGAAACGTAACGACCGCATTGCGTTGGTTCTTGTACGGAAAGTTTCACGTAAGTGGTTGCGAATTGCTGGAAACCGCTTGCGTGCCGGTGGAGGCAGCGCCCTGCGGCGGTTCGGTTCTCCGGCTGGCCCGGGATGCTTCGGCCGGTCCGGAATGCGCTGGGCAGTTCGGGATGCTCAGTGCAGTTCGGGATGCTTCGGCCGATCCGGGATGCTTCGGGCGGTCCGCCGATGTGAGTGATCTGTCCCGCCCGCGCGGTCGGCGTGGCCGCCGGCCTGGCGGTGGGTGCCCGGGTCCGCGCCGCGATCACCGGCGAAACATCCCGAATGTGAAAAATTACGAGGTTCGCCGGTTTTTCGGCGAATGCCGATGTGCTGCCATACGATGCTTCATCGTGGTGAGCTGGCACGGAACGGCACGGCGGGACGAAACAGCCCGAATCTCGTCGGGCGGCATGATCTCGTCGGGCGGTATCCCGGCGCGAGAGAACGGCGGCGCTTCCATGGGACCGTTCGAGAACAAGCGAAAGACAGCGCTGTCAAAATGAGTGATCCTGGACTGCGGTTCTCCGTACTGGGGCCGGTGCGCGTCTGGCGGGACGGCGACGAGGTGGAGATCGGCTCCCCCCAGCAGCGGCTGGTCCTCGCCGTCCTCCTCCTGGCCGAGGGGAGGGTGGTGGGCCACGGTCACCTGCTCGACGCCATCTGGGGCGAGGACCGTCCCCGCACCGCCATGAGCACGTTGCGCACCTACGTCTCACGCCTGCGCTCCGCCCTCGGCGCCGAGGTGATCACCTCGATCGGCAGCGGGTACGCTCTCGCCGGCGGGACCTGCGACCTGGTCACGATGGAGGAGCTGTCCCGCGAGGGACGGTACGGCGAGGCTCTGGCGCTCTGGCGGGGGGAGCCGCTCGCCGGGCTGGAGGGGGGCTACGCCGAGGGCCAGCGGATCCGGCTCGGCGAGCGGAGGCTCGCCGTGCAGGAGCTCAGGCTCGCCCGGGAGGTCGAGGAGGGCGGGCACGCCGAGGTCATCGCCGAGCTGACCGCGCTCCGCGGGGAACACCCGGCCAGGGAACGGCTCGCCGGCCTGCTGATGCTGGCGCTGTACCGCTCGGGCAGGCAGGCCGAGGCGATAGGCGTCTTCACCGACACCCGGGAACTGCTCGCCGAGGATCTCGGCATCGACCCCTCGCCCGAGCTGGCGGAGCTCTATCAGAGGATCATCACGGCGGACCCCGCCCTCGGCCTGAAGAGGGCGGCGAGCCCGGCCGTCAGGCAGGTGCCCCGGCAGCTCCCCGCCGACACCTCTGACTTCACCGGCAGGGAGTCCGAGGTCGACGAGATGGTGGACGCCCTGAGGGCGGGGAACGCCTCGGCGCTGGTGATCTCGGCCGTGTCGGGCGCGGGCGGCATGGGCAAGACCACCCTGGCCGTCCACGTGGCGCACCGGCTCGCGCCGGACTACCCCGACGGCCAGCTCTTCGTGAACCTCAGGGGCTCGGGGGCGCAGCCGCTCGCACCGGAGACCGTGCTCGGCAGGTTCCTGCGATCCCTCGGGGCGGAGGTTCCCGCCGACTCCGAGGAACCGGGCGAGCGGGCGGCCCTGTACCGCTCCACGCTGGCGGACCGGCGGATGCTCGTCGTCCTGGACAACGCCGCGAACGTGGCGCAGGTACGGCCGCTGCTGCCGGGAGCCGCCGAATGCGCGGTACTGGTGACGAGCCGCGCGAAGATGGTCGGGCTGTCCGGCGTACGCCAGGTCGATCTGGGCGTGCTGCCCCACGACGAGGCGATGGCGCTGCTGGGCAAGGTGGTGGGGGAGGCTCGGGTGGCCGCCGAGCGCGAGGCGGCGGCGGACCTGATCGGGGCGTGCGGGTACCTGCCCCTGGCGATCAGGATCGTGGCCTCGCGGCTGGCGGCGCGGCCCGCCTGGAGCGTGGCCAGGATGCGCGACCGGATGGCCGACGAGCGCCGGCGCCTGGCGGAACTGCGGGTGGACGACCTGGCCGTCGAGGCGACGTTCGCCCTCGGCTACGACCAGCTCGACGCCGGGCTCGCCTCGGCGTTCCGGCTGCTGGCCGTCCCCGACGCGGCCGACTTCTCGCTGGGCTCGGCGGCGGCCGTGCTCGGCCTGGACGAGCCGGACGCGGAGGAGGTGTGCGAGGCGCTGGTGGACGTGAGCATGCTGGAGTCGCCCTCGCCGGGCCACTACCGCTACCACGACCTCCTCAAGATCTTCGCCCGGTCGCGGCCGGACGACGAGGACGTCCGGCGGGCCGCGCTGGCCAGGCTGCTCGGCTACTACCTCGCCGGCATGACGGCGGCCTACCACCTGACCTATCCGGGCGCCCCGGTGTCCGGCGCGGGACCGTCCTCGCCCGGACCCTCCTTTCCCGGACCCTCCTTCGCGGACGAGGAGGCCGCGGTGAGCTGGGCGGAGGACGAGGAGCAAGGGGTGATCAGCTGCGTGCACCAGATCGCCCGGACTCCGGGCAGCGTTCTCTCCGACGCGATACGGCTGCTCGACATGGCGTCCGACGTGCTGGAGACCGACGTGACCCCCGAGCGCTACGAGCGGGCGGCCGGAGCCCTCGTCGAGGCGGCGGCGGCCCGCGGGGACCGCCGCGCCGAGGCGCACGCCCGGTGCGTGCGCGGCGGGTTCTGGACGAGCCGCTGGTTCCTCGACGCGGCGATCGAGGACGGCGTCGCCGCGCGGGACCTCAGCCTCGCCGAGGACGACCTGGCACGGTACGCGGAGAGCCTCAACCTGCTTGCCCTGGCCGTCTCCAGCCGCGGCTCGAAGACCGAGGCGATCGCGCTGTACGCCGAGGCGGTCGAGGTCTGGCGCCGGCTCGGCGATCGAAGCAGCGAGACCGTCGGCCTGGGCAACATGGCGCTCGCGCTCGCGTCGGTCGACAGGACCGCCGAGGCGGTGGAGGCCGTGGAACTGGCCGAACGCACCATCCGCGAGCTGGGCGGCGGGGCCGATCCCGACATCCTGTACCAGTCGGCCGTCGTGCTGCGCGACGCCGGGCGCCCCGAGGAGGCGCTCTCCCGGCTCCTGGAGACGCGGAAGGCGTACCGGAGGCTCAAGCAGCGCGTCCGGGAGGGGGCGACCCTGCTGCGGATGGCCGAGACGCACCTCGTCCTGGGACAGCTGGACCGTGCCGTCGACTGCGCCGAGGACTCGCTGGGCCTCATGGCGGAGGCGGGCGACGAATGGATCCAGGGCAAGGCGCTCGTCGCGCTCGGCCAGGCGTTCTCCTACCTCGGCCAGCCGGGCCGGGCCGGGGCGTGCCTGGCAGAGGCGCTTGAGATCTTCGTACGGCGGAACATGCCCGAGGCCGACGAGGTACAGGTCCTGCTGGAACGGCACGGGGCCTCGTGGTGGAACGCCGAGCCGAAGGTGACCGCCCTGACCGGCTGAGCACACGCCTTCCGCGCATGTTCGGCCCGCGCGGTGCATCCACGTGGGCCTTCCGCGCGTACGTGCCCCGCGCGGTGGATCCGCACGGGCCTTCCGCGAGTGCTCGGCGGGCCGGGGGCGGGCGGGGGAGCACTGTGCTCGGGCCGGGAACTGTCGGTGCCGGCTGGCATCATCAGGGGTGTGGACCCGCACTACTACGACGCGCCTCGCCGCTCCGGCCGCCATGACTGCCAGGTCGGCGAGGCCGTGGTGTCCTCCTCGAGGGGAAGCGAGGAGGACGGTGGCGGTGCGGTTCCCCATGTGCCGCCAACCCGGGGCTGCCTGCCACAGGAGGAGGCACTCATTCCCTGAAGTCTTGCGGGCAGGGATGCCGGGAACGCATCCGTGGCTCCGATTCTCTGCGATCGGCGGAACGAGACGGACGACGATTTTCGAGGAGGAACGACCATGCGGCCCACGAGGACGAACACTCTGAAGGTGCCCGGCGCGACCCTTCACCACGAGATCCGCGGCTCGGGCCCGATCCTGCTGCTGATCTGCGGCGGGATCTACGACGCCGCCGGATACGCGGGCCTCGCCCAGCGGCTCGCCGACCGCTACACGGTGGTGACCTACGACCGGCGCGGCAACTCGCGCAGCCCCCTGGACGGGCCGCCGGAGCCGCAGAGCATCGAGACGCACGCCGACGACGCGCACCGCGTGCTGGTGGAGGCGGGCGTCACCGCCGACGAGCCGGCGTACGTCTTCGGCAACAGCTCCGGTGCGATCATCGGGCTGGAGCTGGCCGCCCGCCACCCCGAGCAGGTGCGCGTCCTGGTCGCCCACGAGCCGCCGCTCTTCGAGCTGCTGCCCGACCGCGACCGCTGGCGCGACGTCATCCGGGACGTGGAGGAGGCCTTCGCCAAGGAGGGGACCGAGGCCGCCATGCGGGCATTCGCCACCGGGTTCGACAGGACCGGCAGCGAGCACGAGGAGGCGGCCCCCCGCGGGGAGCAGGGAGAGCCCACCCCCGAGATGGCGGAGGCGCTGGCGCGGATGAAGAAGAACACGGAGTTCTTCATCGGCTACGAGGTGCCGCCGTTCGTCAGCCACCTCCCCGACGTCGACGCGCTCCGGGCCTCCTCGGCGCGCGTCGTGATGGTGGCGGGCGAGGAGTCGGAGGGGCAGCCGCCCTACCGGGCCTCCTTCGTCGTCGCCGAACAGATCGGGGGGCGGCACGTGATGTTTCCCGGCGACCACGGGGCCTTCAGCACCCGGCACGAGGAGTTCGCCGCCAAGCTCGACGAGGTGCTCTCCAGCTCCTGAGGTGACGCGGCCTCTGAGGTGACGCGGCCCGGCGAGACCGAACACGGCCGTCTCCCGGCGACCCGGCCCGGGAGACGGCCGTGACCGCGCCGGTCTCCCGGCTTTCCCGAAGGTCCGACAGTTTTCAGAAGGTCCGGCAGTTTTCAGAAGGTCCGGCAGAGACGAGGTCGCCTACACCCGCGTGCGGGCCTCCTCGATCTGGCGCGCGATGTTCCTCGCGCCGGCGGCCTCGGCGAGGGCGCTCGCCTCCTCGGCCAGCGCGAGCGCGTCGTCACGGCGGCCCTGCGCCGCGGCGATGTAGATCAGCCCGACCAGGTTCGCGGCGACACCGGGCAGGAAACCGAGCTCCCGGCGGAGCCGGACCGACTCCTCCAGCCGTTCCCGCGCCGTCTCCAGCCGCCCGGCGGCGTGCTCGGCGGTACCCAGGTGCCGGAGCGCGTACGACATCAGCAGCTTGTCACCGGCCCGTACCGCGAGCTCGTGCGACCGTTCGAGAAACGGAACCGCGGTGTCGTCGTCCCCGCGGACGACCTGGTGCAGGAGGCCGATCCAGAGCAACGACTCGCTCTCGCCACGCAGGTCGCCGAGCGCCCGGTAGAGCTCCGTCGCGCGCTCGAACAGCGCCAGCTCGCGCGGGTCCTCCTCGCCGTCCTCGAAGAAGCGCGCGTGCATGATCCGGCCACGGGCCAGCGCCAGACCGGCCTCGACCGCGTCCAGCTCCCGGTCGGCAACCTCAAGCACCCCGGCCTCACCGTCGAAGACCGCGCGTTCGTAGAGCAGCCTGGCCCGTTCGAGCCTTTCCTCCGCGCTCATCCGCTCAACCCCTTTCACCCGGATCCGCCCGCCGCGTCGAACACCGTACGCGCCGGACGAGGCGTGACACCAGCCTTCCGGCTGCCGCGAGATCCCGTTGCCGTCCTCCGAGGAAAAGATCGGCGGCTCCTTGGGGCCTCCTTCGAGGAGCTTCGTGAGGCTGCCGCCGGATGAGAGCTCTTCCCCGTCGTTCCAGCAGGTCGCCGTCACGCTCGTCCTCGATCCCGAAGTGGTGCGCCTGCTCGGCGTGGCCGGATGACCGGAGACGGTGCGGGTCCTTCAGGTGAAACGGCGCAGGGCGAAGCGGGGGTGGGGCTCGGTGCGGCCGAGGGCCAGGTCGGCGGTCATCCGGCCGATCAGGGGGGCGAACTTGGCGCCGTGGCCCGAGCAGGGGGAGGCGATGACGAGGGGGCCGACGCGGTCGAGGACGAAGTCCTCGTCGGGGGTGACGGTGTAGAGGCAGCTCGCCTCGGCCACCGGGACGGGGTCGAGGCCGGGAAGCCACCTCCGGACATGGGCGGTCACCACGGCGCGGGAGGCCGGGTCGACGACGCCGTCCCTGGTGGTGGCGGTGACGGGTGTGCCCGCGTCGTGCTGGGCGACCTTGACCGCGGGCCGGGAGCCGCCGTCGCCGCCCGAGGGAAGCCCGTAGATCTGCGTGCCGTCCATGTGGACGAAGACGGGCCAGCGGGCGTCCGGATCGTGCGAGCGGAAGTGGAAGACCTGCTGCTGGGTCACCCGCAGCGGGGGCAACCCCACCGGCACGCCGAGCCGGCCGGCGAGTTCCGGCAGCCAGGCGCCCGCGGCGACGACGACGGTGGCGACGGTCACCTCCGGGCCCTCGGTGCGCAGCCGGACGCGTCCGCCGGGCAGGAGCTCCGCGCCGGTGAACCGTACGCCGGTGAGCACCTGGGCGCCCAGCTCGGCCGCCCGGTTCACCGCGGCGGCCACCGCCGCGTCGGCGTCGGCCGTGCCCGCCTCCGGGTGGTGCAGCACCGGTCCTTCGAAGCGCATGAACGGCCACCGCTCGGCCGCGGCCCCGGGAGAGAGCAGCTCGTGCGGCACGCCCGCCTCCGCCAGCAGCCGGGCGATCCCCTCGGGGTCGCGCCCCGCGCCGAGGTCGACGCCGCCGGTGACGCGGAGCAGTTCCGTCCCGGTGTCGTCCTCCAGCTCGCGCCAGCTCTCCCCGGCCAGGCCGGTGAGACGCACGTACTCCGGGTCGGCGTAGGCCCGGCGGTAGATCCGTGAGGTGCCGTGCGAGCTGCCGTGCCGGTGACCGACGTCGTACGCCTCGATGAGGGTGACGGCGTGACCTCGGCGGGCGAGCTCCCACGCCGTGGCCGAGCCCATCAGCCCCGCGCCGATCACCGCGATCTCCGTCTCGATCCGGTCGGGGGTGTGCATCGGCGGCTTCTCCCTTCGCGCGGCGTCGTCGTGCTCGACGGCGGGGTTCTCCACGGGGGCGATTTTAGATGAACGCGTGAGATTTCAGATGAACGCGCGAAACGGCTCCGGCCGGACCCTTCCGGGCCCGGCCGGAGCCGGTGCTTTCTCGGGGGACGCCGATCAGGGGACGTTGATCAGGCGATGGCGATCACGGGGGATGGTGATCACCGGGGTGATGATCGGGAACGCGGACGAGCGGGTGGTGACCACGGGGACGGTGATCACCGGGGTGATGGCCGGGGGACGGTGTGGTCGGGGTGACGATCAGCTGACGTTGGCGCAGATCGCGTAGACGCTGATGCCGACGTCGTTGTAGCCGGGCTGGCGGCCGAGCCCGATCCAGCCGCCGCCGTCGTCGGTGGGAAAGGAGCCCACCAGCACGGCCTGGTTTCCCTGCGCCTCGGCGCCGCCGCCGACGACCTTCTTCCCGGCGGGGCAGCGGACCACGCGGCGCTGGAAGTTGGGCACGTTGGCGTTCGGCAGCTTGACGAGCTGGTAACCGGTGAAGTCGGCGGCCGCGGAAGCGGCGGGCACGGAGGCCGTGGCCGGAGCGGCGACGGTCATCGCGGTCAGACCCGCGACGCCGACGGCGGCGACGCCCAGCGCGGCGGTCGTGAGCTTCCTGCTTCGCATGTTCTCTCCTGGGACAGAGGGTGCCTCAGTGGTCACGCAAAGTAAATTGACTGTCACGCTGAGTGTCCAGCCTTGATTTTGTCACCGCCTCGCCAGTTGCACCCGTCTCGGTGATCGGGCATGTGGGGCCGGGAGGGTGCGGGTGCTCTCGAGCGGGATCCGCGCCTTCCGCGGCCGCCGGCTCGCGACCCTTCCCGGGGCGCCCGGGAACGGGGGAGCGGGCACTGCCAAGCGGTCGATCGGCGACTGACGTCGATCGACGGAGAGAGCGCTCTCAGATCAGGATAGGTTCATTTCTTGATCGTTGGCCAGGGGGGTGATGCGGTGCGCGCGAGCCAGGGGAGGCATCGCGGTCCGGCGTAACGCCCTGTTTTCTGGGCTTACGCCCTCTCGCCTGCACGTCTGTACTTTACCTATTCGTTACCAACGTGAAACATTGACTGCCGTGACGCAGCCCGTTACTTTTCGGTGAGAGAGCGCTCTCTCGTATCGGTCAGCTTCAGAGCCCGATTCCTCTCCCCGGAGGCACCCCCCAATGGATCCCTCGATCCGGACCACGGGTCCGGACAGCGCGCCCCCCCGTGAAGGACGACTCGCCCGGTCGGCGGCCCGCCTCAGGACTCGTCGGCGCCGCCTCGCCGCCGGCGTGGTCGTCGCGATGGTGGCCGGACTGCTCGGCGGCCTCGGCGCCGTCCGTTCGGCCGAGGCCGCCACGGTCGGCGCCGGCAGCTACGCCGACACCCTCCCGGCCGGACGCTCGCTGCCGGCCGGCTGCGGTTCCATCTCCACCAACCCCCGCCAGTGGGTGACGGCCAACGCCCCCGCAGGGGCCGTGCCCACCAACGACTGGTGGTCGTCGATCCTCTACAAGAAGACCGACTGCGCGTACGGCGAGCCGCTCCACGCGCACCCGATCTCGTACGACACCTTCGGCAACGGCCTCGGCTTCTCCTACAACACCACCCCCGCCATCAGCGGCACCGCGACCGGCGTCGGCGAGTACCACTACCCGTACGTCGAGAACATCCGCGTCGGTGTCGCGGGCCTGAGCTCGCCGGACGTCAAGGTCGACGGCTGGAGCGACTGGACCGTCACCCCGTACTGGAGCGGCGCGGGCCGGACCATGAAGGCCACCATCGGCCACGGCCTGCCGTTCGCGTACTTCCAGGTCACCGGAGGCGACGCGCAGATCACCACCGCGGGCACCCCCACGGTGTGGTCCAACAGCGGCGCCACCATCGGCTTCACCGCCGGCGGCCGTGACTACGTCGCCTACGCGCCGACCGGCGCGACCTGGTCGGTGAGCGGCACGACGATCAGCTCCGCCCTCGCGGGCAGGGGCTTCTTCTCCGTGGCGGCGCTGCCCGCGGGCGGCGACCGCGCGGCCCTGGCGAGCACCTACGGCCAGTACGCGCACGCGCACGTCACCGGCACCCGGGTCTCGTACGCCTACAACCAGTCGGCGAGCTCGCTCACCACGACGTACGCCTTCACCACCACGGCCAGGCAGGGCAGCCAGACCGGCACGGTCATCGCGCTCTACCCGCACCAGTGGAATCACCTGACCGGCTCTACGCCGCTGGCGCAGACGTACGTGTCGGCGCGCGGGCCGATGAAGATCGTCACTGGCACGCAGTTCCGGACGACGATGAAGTACACCGGCGTGCTGCCCGAGATCCCCGCGGTGGCCGACAGCTCGGGCGCCGACCTCACCACGGTCACCAACCAGCTCAACGCCGAGCTCGGCAACCCGATGGACATCCGGGGCGACGACACCTACTGGACGGGCAAGGGCCTGGGCCGGGCCGCCCGCATCGCGGAGATCGCCGACCAGCTCAACCTGACGTCGGTGCGCACCGCCGCGCTGAACGCCATCCGTACCCGGCTCAACGACTGGTTCACCGCCTCGCCGGGCAAGACCAGCCGGGTCTTCTACTACAACCCGAGCTGGGGAACCCTGCTCGGCTACCCGGCCTCGTACGGCTCCGACCTGGAGCTCAACGACCACCACTTCCACTACGGCTACTACATCGCCGCCGCCGCGACCCTCGCCAAGTTCGACCCCAACTGGGCGAGGACCAGCCAGTACGGCGGCATGGTGGACCTGCTGATCCGCGACGCCAACAACTACGACCGCAACGACACCCGCTTCCCGTACCTGCGCGACTTCGACATCTACGCGGGCCACGACTGGGCGTCGGGGCACGGCGCGTTCGGCTCGGGCAACAACCAGGAGTCGTCGTCGGAGGGCCAGAACTTCGCCAACGCCCTCATCCAGTGGGGACAGGCCACCGGCAACACCGCCGTCCGCGACGCGGGCATCTTCATCTACACGACCCAGGCCGCGGCGATCCAGGAGTACTGGTTCGACTCGCGCGACCAGAACTTCCCCGCAGCCTTCGGCCACAGCACGGTCGGCATGGTCTGGGGCAGCGGCGGCGCGTACGCCACCTGGTTCAGCGCCGAGCCGGAGATGATCCAGGGCATCAACATGCTCCCGGTCACCGGCGGGCACTTCTACATGGGCGACAACCCCGCCTACGTGAACACCAACTACGCCGAGCTGGTACGCAACAACGGCGGCCCACCCACGGTGTGGCGGGACATCCTCTGGCAGTTCCAGGCGCTGGGCAACGGTGACGCGGCCCTGTCGAACCTGCGCGCCGCCGGCTCCTACACCCCCGAGGAGGGGGAGAGCAGGGCACACACCTTCCACTGGATCCGCAACCTGGCCGCCCTGGGCACGGTGGACACCTCCGTCACCGCCAACCACCCGCTGGCCAAGGTGTTCAGCAAGAACGGGGCCCGCACCTACGTCGCGTCCAACATCACCGGCAGCGCGCTCACGGTGACCTTCTCCAACGGGACCGTGCTCAACGTCCCGGCGGGCAAGACGGTCACCTCCGGCGCCTTCACCTGGAGTGGCGGCAACGCGGGCGGCGGCACCACGAACCCCGACCCGACACCCACCCCGACCCCCACGCCCACCCCGACTCCCACGCCGACCCCGGACCCGGGTGGCTTCGCCGCGACGCGCTACCTGCAGAGCGGCGGCGGCCTGCCGGGCACGGCCGGGACGGCGGGCAGCCTCGCGGTGGCCGCCGCGAACGGCAACCACGACGGCGTGCCGACCAACGCCCGGGTCTTCACGGCGACCGGTCTCACCGCCGGCCACAACGGAGGCACCACCGCGTTCGACCTCTTCGTGGACGCGGGAACCTCGGTCGCCAACGGCACCCAGGTCCGGGTCTCCTACGACCTGACCGGCAACGGGAGCTGGGACAGGGTGGAGACCTACGCCTACTTCGCCACCGACCCGGTGACGGGCTGGGAGCACTACACGCAGGGAGCCGGCCCGCAGTCCTCCTCGGGAGCGCTCGGCAACCTGTCGAACGGCCAGGTGAGGGTCGAGGTCTGGAACGCCATCGGCAACGGTGCCGTCAACCTCGGCGTCGGCAACCAGTCGATCGTGAGGCTGCCGTTCGGCTGATCCCCCTCAGCCGATCGGCGAAGGGACGGCCGGGAGCGTGAGCCCCCGGCCGTTCTCGCCTTCCCCGGGGGGCGGCAGGCCGATCGGGTTGGAGGGCGGCATGATGCCCGACTCCAGGACGGCCATGGTCAGCGGGTGGAGCAGCAGGGCGAGCTCGCAGGTGCGCTCGCCGCCCAGGGCCCGCCAGGGAGCGGCCGCGGCCTCGTCGGTCAGCCGCTCGATCCGCTCGCGCTCCCGTGCGCCCTCGGCCGTCAGAAGGCCGGAGTCGTCGACCCACCCGCGCTCGCGCAGCGCGGCGGCACCGGCCTCCCACTCCTCGTCGTCCCAGCGCCGTGCCAGGCGCAGCTGGTCCAGGTCCGTCTCGCCCGCCGCGACCTTGAGCAGGTGGGACTGGACGGGGGAGACGCCGTGGGCGACGAGGGCGGCCACGTGCCCGTCGCCCCGGTGCTCGCGCAGCGTGGTCGCGGCCTGCCAGAGCAGCAGGTGCGGCTCGTCGGGGGCGGGCAGCGCCTGGTTGGCCGCGCCGAGCACCCGGCCGGCGGTGTCGGCGAGCCCGGCGGCCTCCCAGGCGAGGTCCGCCGCCGCGCGCAGGTCGTCGGAGCCGGTCACCTTGTCGGTGAGCAGGTTCCGCAGTGCCGCTCCCGCCCCGTCGAGCCGGGCGCGCAGCACGTCGCCGGGGGTCGCGAACGTCCACGCGTCGGGGAGCGCCCTGGCGACCCTGGCCGGGGGGAAGCCGTGGAACGCCGCCGTGACGACGCCGGGGCCGACCGGCCCGAGCGGCGCCGCCCTGGCCGCGAAGTAGCCCATCCAGAAGCCGCGCATGCCGACCGCGTCGGCCGCCGCCCGAGCCTCGGGGGCGAAGTAGGTGACGGCGTGCAAGGGCTCGAGCAACTGCCACATGACACGCGGAACGTTCGGTTCGGGCTCCGGCACGGTCTCACACCCCGTCTCGTGGATCCTGGCGGATCGGCTGCGCATGTACATACGGTACTCGGCGGAACGGCCGGACGATCTCTCGACGAGAGAGCCGCCATCTGGTCCGAACCCTGACCTGATCTGGGAAGACGGAGTCATCTCACCCGTCAGGTTGGGTCTTCTCAAGGGGGGACGAGCGGGTTATCAAGAGCTCAGGACGAACTGTGATTCCCGACATTTTCCCGCGCCGGCATCGCGGTCGCGTCCGATCGCCCCACCCCCCGAGCCGATGGAGTACGGCATGCGTCAGTTACGAAGAGTGATGTTGCGAATCCTGTGTGTCATCGCGATGCTCGCCGCGGGTATCACCGCGACGGCCACGGGCGCGCAGGCCTCCGTTCCCAACCGGTGGGGTTTCGCCGTGGTCAACGTGACCTCCGGCATTCCCGACGTCAACCACCAGGCGGGCAGCTGGGGGGTGGGCTTCAACGTCAGCGTCACTCCCGGCGGGGTCGGGCAGACGTTCGTGAAGTTCCCGCAGATCGCGATCACCGGTGGCGTGGTCCACGTCACGGCGATCTCCGAGACCGCCTACTGGTGCCAGGCGCAGAACTGGGGCCCCTCGGGCACCGACCTGGTGGTGGCGGTGCAGTGCTACCGGTACGGAGGCGCTCCGGTCTTCACGCCGTACAGCATCGTCTTCGAGCAGAGCACCGGCGTCCTGCCCGCGCCGCAGGCGTTCGGCTACGTGCACTACAACGGCGCCGCCATCGCCACCCAGTTCAACTCGGCCGGGGGCGTGAACACCGTCGCCGGGGGCGGGGGTGTCTGGACGGTCACCCTGCCCGGCCTGGGCTCGCCCGGTTTCGCCGGAAACCTCCAGGTCACCGCTGTCAATCCCAGCCAGCCCGCCCGCTGCAAGGTCGGTGCCTGGGCCCCGGGCGTGGGCGCGCAGGCGGTCCAGGTGCGCTGCCACAACGCGACGAACGTGCCGCTCACCACCGGATGGACGCTGACCTACCAGCGTGAGCGCGCCATCACCGGTGCGGCGATCCCGCCGAAGAACTTCGCCTACACCTTCGACACCACCCCGGCCAACCCCGGCCCGTACGCGCCGGTGCCCTCGGCTCTGAACTACAACTCCCAGGGAAGCACGAACACCATCCAGGCGGCGGGGCCCGGCCAGCGCCTGGTGACCTTCCCGAGGGTCGGGGTCCTGAAGGACCAGGTCCAGGTCACCGCGTACGGTTCCGGCCCCGAGTTCTGCAACCTGCAGACCCTCTGGAACACCAGCGGCGGCAACGCGTTCGTCCGCAACGTCATCTGCTACAACGCCACCACCCGCGTCGACCGGCAGTCGCTGGTCACCTACACCTCGGCCTTCTAGAAGGCGACCTCGGCCTTCTGGAGGCTCATGGAGGCTTCTGGAGGCGACCTCGGCCTTCCGAAAGGCCCGGGCGCGGTACCGCCCTGTATACCGGGCGGTACCGCGCCGCTCACCCGAATGGACGCCCCTCTCCCGGGTAGCCGGAGACGATGGCGACTTATGGCTTTCATTCCTCACACGAGCAGATCCACCCGGCCGAGCTGCTGAAGGCGGTCACGCGGGCCGAGCAGGCGGGGTTCGGGGCGGCGATGTCGTCGGACCACTTCTCCCCGTGGAGCAGGCGTCAGGGGCAGTCGGGGTTCGCCTGGTCCTGGCTGGGCGCGGCGCTCCAGGCCACGAACCTGCCGTTCGGCGTGGTCAACGCCCCCGGCCAGCGCTACCACCCCGCGATCATCGCCCAGGCGATCGGCACTCTCGGCGCCATGTACCCCGGGCGCTTCTGGGCCGCCCTCGGCACGGGCGAGGCGAGCAACGAGCACATCACCGGTGATCGCTGGCCGCGCAAGGAGCTCCGCAAGCAGCGGCTGCGGGAGTGCGTCGACATCATCCGGGCGATGCTGGCGGGGGAGGAGGTCAGCCACGACGGGCTGGTGACCGTCGACCGCGCCCGGCTGTGGACCCGCCCGGAGGTCCCCCCGAAGCTGGTCGGCGCGGCGGTGAGTGCCGAGACGGCCCGCTGGTGCGCGGAGTGGGCCGACGGCCTGATCACCGTGGGAGGGCCCGTCGACCGGCTGCGCGAGGTCATCGGCGCCTACCGGGACGCCGGAGGCAAGGGCAAGGTGGCGCTCCAGGTCCACCTCAGCTGGGCCGAGAGCGACGACGAGGCGATGGCCATCGCCCACGACCAGTGGCGGAGCAACGTCTTCTCGCCGCCGGTCAGCTGGGACCTCGAGACCGCCGAGCTCTTCGACGTGGTCTCCGCGGACGTCTCGCCGGAGAAGGTGGCCGAGGCCGTCAACGTCTCCTCCGACCTCGGCTGGCACGCCGCCAGGATCAACGAGTACGCGGACCTGGGCTTCGAGGAGATCTACCTGCACCACGTGGGCCAGGAGCAGTCCGCCTACATCGACGCCTTCGGCGCGAAGGTGCTTCCCCAGCTGCGCTGACGGGCGCTTCCCCGGTCGTGTTGAGGGCGCTTCCCAGGCCGCGCCGGCGTCTGCGCGCGGCCGGAGGGGGTTGCGGCGCGGGCGGGTTCCTGGCCGGAGGGGGGCGACTTCCCGGGCCGGAGGGGGGACGACTTCCCGGCCGGGGAAGGTGAGCGGTAAGGGCGGGTTCCCGGCTGAAGGGGGGCGGATTCCCGGCCGGGGAGGGTGAGCGGCGCAGGCGGCTTCCCGGCCGGTGGTCGGCCTCTCAGGCCGCCGGAGATCATGGCATGAATCTGATCTTCCTCACTTTTCATGACATGTGATGGAAACAATTAGGGAGGAATCAATTCACAGACGTAGGTGAATGTTCTACATTTGTCATGGGAGCGCTCCCATCAGAAGGAGGCGCAGTGTCTCTCCAGCACGACTCATCTGCGGCGTCGCTCGACGCCGCCCACGAGTACGAAGGCGAGTGCCTGCTGCCCGCCGTTCCCACGAGCGTGCGCGACGCCCGCTCGCTGGTCCGCCGGGAGCTCTCCCTGTGGGGCGCGGACGACCTCATAGACGACTGCATGCTGATCGTCAGTGAGCTGGTCACCAACGCCGTCAGGTACGGCGGTGCCGCGTGCGCGCTGCGGATCCGGGGTGGCAGGAGCTTCGTCCGCGGCGAGCTCTTCGACCCGGGGGAGGGGGCTCCCCGCGTGTGCGCCCGCGACATGAACGCCACCGGCGGCCGGGGCCTTCAGATCGTCGACTCCCTCGCCGACGACTGGGGTGTCGCCCATCCCCCCACCGGAGGAAAGATCGTCTGGTTCGTCCTCGGTCTCCCCGCCCCTTCCCACCTCCGTCCCGCCGTCGCCCCGGTCCTGCAGTTCAAGTAGGCGCGTGCCTCAAGTAGGCGCGTGCCGGGAGACGCCCGCCCGTCCGGCGCGCCCGGTGTCCCCCGCACGGGATCGCGTGGCCGTCCGGGCGCCTGAGAGATCCGCGGGCAGGAAGCGCTGAGAGGTGCGCGGGCAGGAAGCGGGAGGGCGCCGGAACAGGGGTAAGGCGCCGGAAGGGCTGCAGGGGAGGGTGCCGGGGGCCTGAAGAGGGCCCAGGGCCTGAAGGGGCAGGGGCGGTCGTGTCCACCGGAGGCGGGCTCCCCGGCATCCGGTCTCACGATCCGGCATCCGATGTCACGATGCCGCGGTGTCATGATGCCGTGGTGTCGCAGTGACCTGGGGGTTCTTGTCGCCGGGGGTGGGTGTGCCGCCGTGCCGTCCGGCCCCGTAGTGTGCGGGACGGCCCGCCCCCCAGGGAGAGAAACGCATCGCCCATGACGTACGACCACACCCGCCGTGCCTGCTACACCGGATATGTCACCCAGGCCATCGTCAACAACCTGGCCCCCCTGTTGTTCATCGTGTTCCAGACCCGCTACCAGTTGCCCCTGGAGATGCTCGGGCGCCTGGTGCTGCTCAACTTCGCCACCCAGCTGGTCACCGACATCGTGGCCGTGAGGTTCGTGGACCGGACCGGTTACCGCGTCCCGCTGGTGCTGGCGCACGTCCTGTCGGCGCTGGGACTGGTGTTGCTGGCGGTGGCCCCGGCGGTGTCGCCCTCCCCGTACCTGGGACTGTGCGTCGCGATCGTCGTCTACGCCGTCGGCGGTGGCCTGCTGGAGGTGCTCGTCAGCCCCGTCGTGGACGCGCTGCCCAGCCCGCAGGAGGGCAAGGCCGCGGCGATGAGCCTGCTGCACTCCTTCTACTGCTGGGGGCAGGTCGCGGTGGTGGCGGGCAGCACGCTGCTGCTGGCCTGGATCGGCCAGGACGCCTGGCAGGTCCTGCCGGTCGCCTGGGCGCTCGTCCCGCTGGTCAACATGGTGGCGTTCCTGAGGGTGCCGCTGCCCGCGACCGTGCCGGACGAGCACCGTACCTCCCTGCGGGCGCTCTTCGGGGCTCCCGCCTTCGCCGCCGCCGTCGTGCTGATGCTCTGCGCGGGCGCGGCCGAGCTGACCATGTCGCAGTGGTCCTCCCTCTTCGCGGAGGAGGGACTGGGCGTCTCCAAGGTGTGGGGTGACCTGGCGGGCCCGTGCCTGTTCGCGGTCCTGATGGGGATCGGCCGCATCGTCTACGGCCTGTGGGGCGAGCGGATCCCGCTGGTGCCCGCGATGGCCTCGTGCGGCGCGCTGGCGACCGTCTGCTACCTCGTCGTCTGCCTGTCCTCCGACCCGGTGGTCAGCCTCGTCGGCTGCGCGGTGTGCGGCCTGGCGGTCAGCCTCCTGTGGCCGGGGACCTTCAGTCTCGCCGCGGCCCGCTTCCCCCTCGGCGGCGCGGCCATGTTCGGGGTGCTGGCCGTCTTCGGTGACGCCGGGGGCGCGGCCGGCCCCTGGATCGCCGGGGCTGCCGCGGACGCCTCCGCCGCGGCGGGCGGGTTCCTGACCACCCTGTCGGCCGCGCTTCCCGGCGACGGCGGCTCCGGTCTGCGCACCGGCCTCCTCGTCGCCACCGTCTTCCCGCTCGCCGTCGTCGCCCTCACCCTCGCGCCCGGCATCCGGAAGAGGGGCGCAGCAGGCACAGCAGACACGGCGGGCACGGCGGCAGACGGGACGCCCGGTGAGGCGGCGGGTGAGGTGGAGCGCCCGATCGGCGGGTGAGCCGGATGGGACGCCGGGGCATGACATCCCCTTTTCATGGGCACCTCGTATCCCAGCGGCACCGCACACTCGAGGAGCGTTCCACCATGACCCCGGCACCCATGGACTCTCCGGCGAGGGCGAGGGCGAGGGCGAGGGCGAGGCCCGGTGCGGGCGGTGCGGGTGATGAGGGTGATGAGGGTGATGAGGGTAGGGCCGCGTCCCTGGAACACGCGGCCTGGGCGGGGGAGGCCGGAATTCCGGAGCGCGCGGCCGTGGCCGCGGGGGCCGGTGCCCTGGAGCGTGCGATCGGGGCGATACCGCTGGTGGATCATCACGTCCACGGCGCCCTCGACGGCGACCTGCCGCGGAGCCGGTTCGAGGAGCTGATCACCGAGTCCGATCGGCCGGTGCCCGGCTGGATGACCCAGTTCGACTCGCAGCTCGGTTTCGCCGTCCTGCGGCACTGCGCGCCCGTCCTCGGGCTCGACCCGCACCCGGACCCGGAGACCTACCTCGCCCGCCGCGCCGAGCTCGGGGCCGGGGAGGCGAACCGGCGCCTGCTGGCCGCGGCAGGGGTCGATCATTTCCTCCTGGAGACCGGCTACGGAGGCGGGGAGATCCTCGGCCCGGCGCCGATGGCGGCCCTCACGGGGCGGCCCGTCGAGGAGATCGTCCGCCTGGAGTCGGTCGCGGAGGGGGTCGCCGCCGAGGGGACCGACGCCGCCGGGTTCGCCGCCCGCTTCGAGGCGGCCCTGTGGGAGCGCAGCCGTACGGCGCGCGGCCTGAAGAGCGTCGCCGCCTACCGGTACGGGCTCGACCTCGACCCCGCCCCGCCCGCCCCGGCCGAGGTGGTGGCGGCGGCCGGACGCTGGCTGCGCGAGTCCGAGCGGACCGGGAGGATCCGCGTCGACGACCCGGTGCTGCTGCGCCACCTCATCTGGACGGGCATCGAGCGCGGGCTGCCGCTCCAGTTCCACACCGGGTACGGCGACCCCGACCTCGACCTGCGCCGGTCCGACCCCCTGCTGCTGCGCGGTCTCGTCGAGCTCGCCGAGCCCAGGGGCGTCCCCCTGCTCCTGCTGCACTGCTACCCGTACCACCGCAACGCCGGTTACCTCGCCCAGGCCTACCCGCACGTCTACCTCGACGTCGGGCTGGGGGTGAACCACACCGGGGCGCGTAGCGTGGCCTTGGTGGCCGAGAGCCTGGAGCTGGCGCCTTTCGCCAAGATCCTCTTCTCCTCGGACGCCTGGGGTCCCGCGGAGCTCCACCACCTGGGCGCCCTGCTCTGGCGCCGCGCGATGGCCCGCGTCCTCGGGGGGTTCGTCGCGGACGGCGAGTGGAGCGAGCCACAGGCGATCCGGGTCGCCACCATGATCGGCGCGCGGAACGCCCGCCGCGTCTACGGCCTCGGAGAGACCGGGTGACCGGCCCCGGGGCCGGCGACGAGAACGACCATCACGTACGACGAGAACGGCACCCATGGCACCCATGTACCAGCAGAACGGCACCACGCACAGTCAGAGGGAGATCCATGATCGGCACTCACGTCCGCGCACTCGCCGCACCCGCCGAGGAGGACGCGTGAGGGGAAACCGCGACGCCCGCCGGCTCGGGGGGCGGCGATGAACGAGATCCACGAGCGGCTCCGCGCCGCTCTGCACGCCGAGCTGCCCGCCGCCTTCCAGCTGCGGCGGGAACTGCACGCCGAGCCGTGCGTGTCGGGAAAGGAGGAGCCGACGCTCAAGCGCGTGCTGGACGCGCTGCCCGAGGGCGACACGACGGAGCGGGTGGCCGGGACCGGCGCGCTCCTCCGCGTCGGGGGCGAGGGCCTGGCCGTCGGGGTGCGCGGGGAGCTGGACGCCCTGCCGATCCCGGAGGAGACGGACGTGCCCTGGGCCTCGCGCAACGGCGCCATGCACGCCTGCGGCCACGACGTGCACCTCGCGGCGCTGGTGGCGCTGACCAGGGCGGTCGACCGGGTACGGGCGCCGGCGCCGATGGTCGCGGTGCTGCAGCCGCGCGAGGAGACCCACCCCTCAGGTGCCCGCGACATCGTCGACTCCGGGGCGCTCCGCAGGAACCGGGTCGGCGCGATGATCGCGGCACACGTCCAGCCGGTGCTCGGCGCCGGCGAGACGGCCTGCACGCCGGGCGCGGTCAACGCCTCCTCCGACGAGTTCACCGTCACCGTCCGGGGGCAGGGCGGGCACGCGGCCTACCCCCACCTGTCCCGCGACTCGGTCCTGGCGCTCGCCCAGATCATCGTGGCCGCGCAGCAGCTCGTCAGCCGCGACGCCGACCCGATGACGCCGACCGTGGTCACCTTCGGGACCGTGTCGGCGGGCAGCGCCCCCAACGCGATGCCGGGTCACGCCTCCGCCCGGGGCACCCTGCGTACGATGTCGGAGTCGTGGCGCCGCCAGCTGCACCACCGCTTCCGCGAGGTCGCCGAGGGCGTCGCCCGCGTCCACGGCTGCGAGGCGGAGGTGCGGATCACGCCCGGGGAGCCGGTGCTCGTCAACGACGCCCGCCTCGCCGAGGAGACCGGCTGCATTCTCGTCGACGTCGCCCACCACATGCCCGCCACGCTGCGCTCCTGCGGTGCCGACGACTTCGCCCACTTCGCGTCGGTCGTGCCGTCGCTGATGCTGTTCGTGGGCACCGACACGGCGTCGGGACTGCACAGCCCGTACTTCCTGCCCGGAGACGAGACCGTGACGGCGGTCGCCGAGAGCCTGCTCGCCGCCTACCTCGCCGCCACGCGGGTGATCGGCGCGGGCGGCTGAACAGGTGTTTCGCGCCGGCGGCGGTAATCCGCGGGAGAGGCGGAAAAAGCCTGGAACGCTGGAAGCGTGATGGTCGTTGACGTGGGTGAGGACCGGTCACCGGGGGTGTGGCCGGGGCCCGCGTGGGGGTGAGGTGCGGACGATCGCGACTTTCCGCTTGTCAGGCGGGGCCGTTGGGCTCTCCGCGTCAGATGGTAAACGAACACCCGAGAATGCGAGATTTCCGACAATTTGTCGTTAGTCCCTTTTGTGGTGTTTGTCGGGAGAAAAGTTGCTGCTTCCTTCCGTGTTACGGCTTGACGGGGTCCCCGTTCAGGAGCGATTCGACTTCTGGTGGGAGGCCGTCGCGCAGTCGGTGGTCTCGGTGGACGTCTCCAGCGACCAGGCCGCGGACTTCTGGGCCGAGATGCGCACGCTCGACCTCGGGGTGGCGCAGCTGTCCCGGGTGCGGTGTGTCTCGTTCGACGCGCGCCGCAGCCCGAGCCGGATCCGCCGGTCCGACCCCGGCCACTACCAGCTCTCCCTCACCCTTCGCGGGCGGTCGGGCATCCAGCAGGAGGGCCGGGAGGCCGGGCTGGCGCCGACCGACATCACGCTGTACGACACCTCCCGCACGTTCCACGCCTGGACCGTGGCGGAAGGCGCCGGTTCCAGGGCGGCGGGCGGGTCCCGTCCGAGCGTGTCCGACGGCCTGATCCTGCAGTTCCCCCGCGAGGTCCTGCCGCTCCCGGCCTCGGCGGCCGAACGGTTGCTCGCGGTGCGGCTGTCGGGCAAGGACGGCATCGGCGCGCTGCTCAGCGGGCTCCTCCACCAGCTGATCGCGCAGCCCGGCCGGCGCTCGCCCTCCGACGCGCTGCGGCTGTCGACGGTCATCCTCGACCTGGTCGCCGCCCTGCTGGCCCACGAACTCGACACGGACGCCTCCGACTCCCTGTCCAACCCCCACGGGGTCCTCCTCATGCGTATCCAGGCGTTCATCGAGAGAGGTCTGGGTGAGACGGATCTGTCGCCTTCGGACATCGCCGCGGCCCACCACATCTCCGTCCGCCACCTGCACAAGCTCTTCCAGCCGGAGGGGGTCACCGTCGGAGGCTGGATCCGCCTGCGACGGCTCGAACGCTGCCGCCGCGACCTGGCCGACCCCCTGATGGACGACCTGCCCGTCCGCACCATCGCCTCGCGCTGGGGTTTCACCAGCGACTCCCACTTCAGCCGGGCCTTCCGTGCGGCCTACGGCGCCTCGCCCGCGTCCTACCGGCGCCACCTCCGGGAACCGAGGGACACGGCGGACGCCTCCGGCGAGGGTCCGGTGCCGGTTGACAGCCGCCACGCGGACCTATAGAAAACCATAAGGTTATAGAACGAAAAGGTTATAAAGAGATGAGCGCCGGCCGGCCGGAGAGCCACCGCGGCTACCAGGAGGAGAGATCTCATGAACTGGACCCTGGAAGTGGTGGTGGTCCCGGTCAGCGACATCGACCGGGCCAAGGACTTCTACGAGAAGAAGGTCGGCTTCACGGTCGACCACGACACCCGGATCGACGGCGGCCCTCAGATCGTCCAGCTCACTCCCCCCGGATCCGGTTGCTCGATCGTCCTGGGGAAGGGCCTCGTCGACATGGAGCCGGGCTCGCTCCGGGGCCTGCAACTGGTGGTCTCGGACATCCACGCGGCCCGCGCGCACCTCGTCGAGCGGGGGGTGGAGGTCGGCGAGATCCAGGTGATGGGCAAGGCCGGCGCTCGCCCGAGCCGTGAGGGAGACGACCTCGACAACGTGGGATTCGTCTTCTTCACCGATCCGGACGGCAACGGCTGGGCGGTCCAGCAGATAACATCCCGCGGCTGACCTCGGTTCACCGCGACGCCCGGTCCCGTGTCCCGGCTGCGCCGTCATGCCGGTCGGTCGGCCGGACGGCCGGACGTCGCGGTGGGCGCGCGGGCCGTCCGGAGCAGGTGCGGGCGACGGCCGGTACCCCTCAGTATCCCGCGGTGGGGTCGATCACCCCCTCCAGCGGGCGGCCCGCGCGCAGGTTGCCCACGTTGCGCTCGACCCGCTCGCAGAGCATCCGCGCGACGTACTCGGCGGAGTCGGCGCAGTGCGAGGTGATGAGCACCCGGGGGTCGGCCCACAGGGGGTGCCCGTCCGGGAGCGGCTCGGGATCCGTCACGTCCAGGCCGGCGGCGGAGATCGTCCCCGCGCCGAGGGCCTCGACGAGCGCGCCGGTGTCGATGTGCGCGCCGCGGGCGACGTTGACGACGACGGCGTGTGGCGGCAGCAGCGCCAGCTCGGCGGCGCCGACGACGTGCCTCGTCTCCGGCGTCAGGGCGAGAGCCAGCACCAGGATGTCGGTCTCGGGAAGCACGGCGGGCAGGGCCGAGGGCGGCAGCGTCTCCGGCGTCTCCGGCGGCTTTGGCGTCTTCGGTGTCCCGCCGGTGCCCTCGGCCTTCTCGGGGTGGCGGCGGATCACCCGGATCCGGCACTCGAACGGCCGCAGGAGGCGGACGAGCTCGGTGGCTATGCCGCCGCCACCGAGGATCGTCACCCGCCGGCCGTGCAGCGACCGGGGGTCCACCGGACACCAGCCGGGCGTCCGCGCCTGGCGGGAGAGGTTGCGCAGGCAGGCCAGCGTCAGCATCAGCGCGTGCTCGGCGACCTGCCCGGCGAACGACCCCTTGGCGCAGCTGAAGACCACGGGGCGGTCGAACACCCCCGATGACGCGAACCTCTCCACCCCCGCCCAGGGGAACTGCACCCACCCGATCCGGGGATGGGCATCCAGCGTCGCCCCGAGCAGCCCCGGCTCGCCGGGAACGAGCCACACCAGGCCGTCGGCGTCGGCGAGCGGGACGTTGGTACCACCGCCGCGGGACACGGCCTCCTCGATCCCGAACCGTAGCCGGTCGAGCTCGGCATCGGCGGAGCCGGGCCGTCCGTGGGACGTCCTCGCCTCCGCGAAGGGTGCTATCGCGATACGGGCTTCCATGAACGACATTCTGTCGTAGATCATCTGCGGCGTATCGCCGGCCCGGGGGCGATCCCGCCTCGCCGGTCACTTCCCGGAGATCCGGAAGTAACCCGGGAATTGACCGGTATCACGTGGGCGCGTGAAAAGCCGGATCGCGGACGCGTGACGCATTCGACGATCTCGCCCGGCGCGAACCGATCCGATCGCGGGGCGGTGACCTGGAGAGACTTTCGCCCACGACGACGGGACTCCGGGAGCGCTACATTTTCCTGGGGAAGACGGGGCGTTTCTGGAGGGCGGATCGTTTTGGGCAGAGGAACGATCATCGGTGGCCGTTACGAGTTGGATCCCACGTCGCGTCGCTCCGGCGGAATGGGAGAGGTCTGGTTCGGCTACGACAAACGCCTGGATCGGCAGATAGCCATCAAATTCATCAAAGCCGAAAGGTTTCCCGATGGTCGCCGGGACGAGGAACTGGCCAGGCGTTTCGTACGCGAGTCGCGGATCACCGCCCGGCTGGAACACCCCGGCGTGCCGACCATCTACGACTGCGGGCCACACGGTGACGACCTCTACATGGTCATGCAACTCGTCAGGGGGTGTTCCGTCGCGACCCTGCTCGACGAGACGGAGGTGCCCGTGGCCTGGGCCGCGGCGATCGCCGCCCAGGTGTGCTCGGTGCTGGCCGTGGCCCACGCCAGCTCGCTGGTCCACCGCGACCTCAAGCCGGGCAACCTGATGCTCTGCCCCGACGGCACCGTCAAGGTCCTCGACTTCGGCATCGCCGCCGCGCTCGCCACCACGGACACGACGAACCTCACGAGGACGGGCGAGGTGCTCGGCACCCCGGCCTACATGCCGCCGGAGCAGGCCATGGCCGGGACCGCGGGACCGCGGAGCGACCTCTACTCCCTCGGCGTGATCCTGGACGAGATGCTCGCCGGGACCAACCAGTTCGCCGCGCCCACCCCGCTGGCCTCGATGCGCAACCACACCGACGTCGCCCCCCGGCCGCTGCGCGCGAGACGGCAGGACGTCCCCGAAGGGCTGGAGCGGCTTGTCCTGCGGCTGCTCGCGAAGACGCCCGAGGAGCGGCCGGCGAGCGCGGACGTCGTCTACGAGCGGCTGCTCGACTTCTGCCGCGAGCTGCCGCCCTTTCCCGGCTACGTCGACCTGGACACGTCCCACCCGGTGCGCATGTACGCCACCGTCCTCGGACGGATCTCCGCCCCGCGCGCCGAGGACCGGCGGCCCTCCCATCCGGTACGGCCGGCGCGGATCAGGCGTGCCACGGGACTGGTGCAGATCGAGCGGGCCGACATCGAGCGCGCTCGCAAGGAAGCCGACCTGCTCAAGGCGGAAGCCCGTTTCGGCCAGGCGGCGGACCTCCTGGCCGAGGTGGTCGGACCCGCCGCGGGCTCCTTCGGCTCGACGAGCTCCTCTGTGATCGACCTGCGGATCGAACTCGCCGAGGCTCTCTTCCTCGGCGGCGACTACCGCCGGGCGGCGCCCGAGTTCCAGCGGCTCGCGGCCGACGTCGCCAGGGTGGAGGGGCCGGACAACAACCTCGCCCTGCGGTGCCGGTTGATGGAGGCGGGATGCCACGCGGCGATCGGGGAGACGAACCTCGCCCTGTCCCAGCTCCGGCGGCTGCTGGCCGACGAGAGGCGGTTCGGCGCGGGAGAGGAACGGATCCTGGAGATCCGGAGTCAGATCGGGATGGTGGAACTCGACGCGGGCAACAGGGGGCGGGCCAAACGGCTGCTCGGTGAGCTGCTGCCGGACCTCGAACGCAGGTACGGCCCGTACCACCACAACGCCGGAAAGGTCCGCGCGATCCTCCAGGGGCTCGCCGACCGCTGACGGGCTCACCGACCGCCGGCGGGCTCGCCGGCCGCGTCCTGAGGTCGGCACCGCGGGGCCGCCCACCAGGGGGGCGCCATGAAAACACCATGAAAACGATCATGGGCGGCGATCCGCCTGACCAGGCCGACATGATCGGACCGGCGCTGCCGGCTTGACACGGCCCGCGCGCTAGGTGATCGTCAGGGCCCGGATTCCCCCCGGGTCGCTCGCGAACCGCTCTTCACGGCAGGGAGACCCATGCCCGTACGGAAAGCCCCCCTCGCCTTGCTGGCGGCGCTCGCCGTCGCCGTGGCGCCGGCCTGGCCTGGGGGGACCGGCGCCGCCGCGGCCCGGCAGGCGCCGCCCCCGGTCGCCGCCCCGGACACCGTCACCGGGGGCAAGGGACCGCGGTGGGAGGCGTGCGCCGGGGTGAGCACGCCGGACCTGCGATGCGCACGGGTCACCGTCCCCCTCGACCACCGCCGCCCGCGCGGCCGCACCATCTCCGTCGTCATCTCCCGGCTGCCCGCCACCGACCCGGCGCGGCGCCGGGGCGTTTTGCTCACCACCGGCGGCGGACCCGGCGGGCCGGGCGTCCCGCTGCCCGTGAGCCTCGCCCCGGCGCTGTCCGCCGAGGTCCGTGCCCGGTATGACCTGGTCGGGTTTGACATGAGATTCGTCGAACGCAGCACGCCCATCGGCTGCGGGCAGCCCGAGGAGGAGCCCGGCAGCTTCTGGGTACGCCCCGCGGCCCCAGGACGCTTCCCCGCCGAAGCCGCCGAGGCCCGGCGGTACGCCGAGGACTGCGTACGGGCCTCCGGCTGGGCCCTGCCGCACGCCACCACCGCGAACGCCGCCCGCGACATGGACCTCATCCGCGCGGCACTCGGCGAGGAGAAGATCTCCTACCTGGGCGGCTCGTACGCGGGACTGCTCGGCACCGTCTACGGCACGCTGTTCCCGCACCGCGTGGACCGGTTCGTACTGGACAGCCCGGTGAACGCCGACACGATCTGGCGGCCCTACGAGATGGGCCGCACCCCCGCGTTCGAGGAGGGGACGGTGGCCCTCGCCGCCTGGGCCGCCGGGCGGCACTCCGAATACGGTCTGGGGGAGACCCCCGCACAGGTGCACGCCACGCTCACCGGGATCCTCGACCGGGCCACCCGAGCGCCCATCGTCATCGGAGGTCACGCCTGGACCGTCGGCGAGCTGGGTGCCCTGCTGGTGGCCGGGATCTACGACGAGCGCGCCTTCGGCGTCGTCGCCGCGGCCTTCGCCGCCGTCGCGGCCGGACGGGAGCCGTCCCTGCCGTTCCCCATCCGCCCTCCGCGGCCCGAGGGCGTGCCCGGCCTGCCCGCCGGCCACTACACCGCCACCAACGTCGCCTACCGCTGCGCCGACGCCCCCTGGCCACGCGACCCGCGCGTCTACCTGCGCGACATCGCCGCCCAGCGGGACCGCCACCCGCTGTTCGGCCCGTCCAACGCCAACATCAACCCCTGCGCGTTCTGGCCGCCCGCCAAGGACGAACCGGTGCGGCTCGACGGCAACCGCGCGCCGGCCGCCCTGATCGTCGCGGCCCTGCGGGACGTGGCGGTGCCGCCGTCCGTGAGCAGGGCCGTGGCCGCGCGCATCCGCGGGTCACGCCTGGTCACGATCGACGCCCACACCCACGCCCCGTTCCCGCACTACGGGAACGCCTGCCTCAACGCCACGGTCACCCACTACCTCACCACCGGTGAACTGCCGGCCACCGACACCGCCTGCTGACCCCGCGGTGCCCGTACGGGAATCGGGGGGATTCCTCCAGGGGGAGCGATACCGGGCAAGTTCGGGGGACCCTCATGGAGACACCGGTCTCCATGAGGGGCGAGGCCTGTCCCCGTCCTTTTCCCTCACCGATCAGTTCGTACGGGTGTTGGGGAGGTGCTCGCCCAGGTAGCCGATCCAGATCTTGCCGGTGGCGCCGCCGGAGTCGTCGTGGAAGTACATCCGGGGCGCGGGGTAGCCGACGGACCGGAGCTTGACGTGGGACTCCATCAGGACCTGCCCGCCCGGGTTCACCTCGGGCGGGACGGCGAAGGTCCGGCGGTCGCTGAACTTGGCGCGGGTGACCACGCTCTTCGACTCGCGCATGGACACCATCCCGGTGGGGATGGTGAGGCGGCCGGAGGAGCCGTGGGAGCACCACTCGTAGAAGCCGCCGGAGAACTCCCCGCCGGACCGCGCCCTCGCGAAGTCCTCCAGGGCGCGCAGGGAGTCCCACGCCTTCGCCGCCCACGTACGCGACTGGGCCGGGTGGTCCAGGTCGAGCCGGGCGGCGGCGCCGTCGGTGTCGCCGACGACGATGTGGCGCAGGCTCTCGCGGGCCTCGGCCAGGACCGCGACCAGGCTGGCGGGTTCGAAGACGGGGGTCTCCTCGGGCACGCCGTACACCGGCTGGCCCGCCGCGGCGAGCCTGCCCTCCAGCCAGCGGACCCGCTCGGTGAGCTTCCTGGCGTTCGTGACGGCCTCGGCGTACTCCTCGGTGAGCAGCCGGTACTCCTCGCGGAGGCTCCCGGTCCCGGCGGCCGGACGGTCGCCCTCCTCGTCCGCGAGGACGGCCTCGCCACGCCGTTCCGCGACGACGTCACGCAGGCCGGAAAGGTGCGCGCCGAGCGTGTGGAGCTCGCGGAGAACCCTGGCGAGGTCACCGGCGGAGGCCTGTGACGACGTGGCGAGCCCCAGCGCCGCGTCCAGATCACCGCGCAGTTCCTTGACCACCATGTCCGCCACCACCTGGGCGATCTGCTCCACCCCGGAGAGCGGGCCGCCGCCCCCGGAGAGGACCTCCGCGCTGTTCCCGGTCTCCCCGGTTCTCTCGGTCTCCTCGTTCTCCTCGTTCTCCGTGATGGCGGTGGCCTTGTCCGGGGAAGGCGGCCCCTGCTTCCCGGTGGGACCGGTGGAAGCGGCGGAACCGGCGGAACCGGCGGAGACCGGGCCGGCTCCGCCGGTTCCACCGGCCGGGGCGGGCGCCGGGCGCCGGGTCATGGCCATCATCCGCCGTCGCAGCTCCTCGCGGGCGGAGTCGGTCTTCGCGGGACGGCGCGCGGCCTCGGCGATCTCGCCCAGGTCGGCGCGCCCGGCGAGCACCCGGTAGACGACGTGGAGCGTCCGCTGGACGTCCGCGGGAAGGTCGCGATGGACGGTGTCGCCGACCGCTCCGACGACGATCCGGTCCAGGGCGGCGTCACCCTGGTCACGGATCATGGCGGCGCCCATGGGCGGGTGCCTGCGGGGGTGGCGTTCCTCGGCGGGGTCGAAGGGGGCGAGGTAGGTGCGGATCCCTCCGCCGAACACGCCCAGCTCCCTGCCCATCGCCTTGTTGAACCGGTTCTGGGCGCGCAGGTCGGCCAGCCGTACCACCAGGCCAGCGCCGGTGACCGCGCCGGCCAGATAGTCGGCACGGGCCCGCGCGGCCTCCGGGTTCTGGGGGTCCACGGAGAGAACGAGGATCGGCATCCTCCGGCGGGGTTCGGTCATCACGGGGACGAACCGGTCCATGCCCTCCTCGTCGAGGACCACCGGGCCGTCCTCCACCTGGATGCCGCCGTCGCTGATGCGCGCGGTGCGCAGGTACGCGGGGAGGAAACCGGGCACGCTCACCACGGCCGGTTCGCGCCGCTCCGGCCGTTCCCGCCGTTCCGGTTCGCGCCTTCCGCTCCGGTACGGTTCCCGCCGCTGCCGTTCCGGCTCACGCCCCTCGTGCCGGTCTACGGTGACGATGACCCACCCGGTCATGCCCGGCACCGATTCCGCGTAGGTCACCCGGGTCCGCAGATGTCCTTCCCCGTCCGGCTCGTCGAGCGTGTAGCGGCCGCAGTCGCCGCGCCGTTCCATCGTGAGCCGTGCCCGGCCGGCCTCGGCCTCGACCATCGCCCGCGCCGCGCCCGGGGGCGGGAACCCCTTCCGCTCGACCCACTCCGAGAAGGTGCGGCGCAGCCGGATCGAGATGGGGGCGGCCGGGTCGCGCAGCACCGCCCGATATAACCGCGTCACGTTCGACGCCATAGTCACGACACCTCATATGTCATCAACCTGGGGGATGTGCGGCTCACGTCCGATAAATGGACGCCAGTCGTACGGGGTTGGATGTCAGCCGGGCTCCGCCGGTTCCAGCGGCCGGGCTTTGTGTACCATAAATGCTGTTTTAATATGGAATTAGGCTTTATACGACGTAAATCTGGTTCAAGGGCTTCATGGTTGCCGCAATCGGCCGACTTTGTCGCACCCAAGTGTGACGACATGCTGACGTGGTGTCATGGTCTTTCCGGAGGTCGCAGCTCGGCGGCCGTCCGGGACGGCCGCCCGCACGGGGCCGGGCTCCTTCCGCGCGGCGGCGGCAGGGGTCCACGCCGATGCGGACGCGGGGCCGCCCCGGGCGCGAAGGTGCCGATGAACGGCGCGAGCCGGCGGCGTTGTTCCGGACTCCGGAGAACTTGCGGGGATGGTGGGGCCGTGATAGATGTGTCGCGATTTTATAAACTCAACCGACTTTGTCGGGCCTCGGTGGAGAAGTAACCCGCGGTCATCGCGAGGTCGCCGGGCTGTCCAGTCGGCCATGTCTGGATTTCGGGCCTGGATCCAGAGTGGCCAGGTATGGTGCGTTTCTGTCGAGTTCCGGGAAAACGTGCGGATCTCGCATGAGAACTGGGGCGGCGAGGTTCCGGCCTTCGCCCGTCGGCTTGCCCCAAAGATCGTTTCCTCTCGCACGCCCCCGGAGCTTCTCTTGGTAAGAGACGTATCAGTGGGTGCTGTGCGTCCCGTGCAGCATGGACCCGCCGACCTTGCGCTGGTGGCACTCCTGGCGTCGCCGGCAACAGGCGGAGACCGGGATCCGGCTCGAGCTGTGCGACGACGACTCCCTCCGGCTCCGCGCCGTGAAGGGGAGGACGCTGGGAATGGCACGTCTGCGCGAGGTCCGCACCCTGGCGGATCTCTCCGCCAGGATCGCCGTCCTGGCCCGACAGCTGGAGGTGCCCGCCCCGACACTCGCCGAGGTGCGCTCGCACGCGGAGGGGGACGGTCCGACGAACAGCTGGCCCATCTTGACGCGCTTGAGCAGGCCGGCTACGAGACAGGACGCGGCGGGTCCTGGACAGAGCCGGTGGTCAGCTCACGCCCCGCCCCGGGGCGCCCGCTCCGGCCAGTGGCGGGGCATCCTCCCGGCGGACAGACCGTCGGTCAGCCCGTCGACCAGCTCCCCGCCGATCGCCCCAGCCTCCCGCAGCGAACGCTCGAAGGCGGTGAGCCGCCGGAAGGCCTCGCCGTAGCGGCGCTGCTCCTCGAGGGGCAGCCGCAGCACCTGCAGCCTGCGGACGTCGAGACGGGAGGACGTGGAGGCGTGGGTTCCCGCCTGCCTCGCGTTGGCCGGGGCGCGCAGGCAACCGGCCAGGAACCACGGGTCGAGCAGCGTGGGGTCCACCCGCAGGGCGAACAGTTGCGAGCCCAGCACCGTGGGGGCGCCGGTGTCGACCCAGGCGCCGAACGCCCGGTAGGCCCCGACGACCACCACCTCCTCCGGGACGGTCACGGTGAGGGTGCCCGCGGTCTCTCCCGCCGAGGCCTCCCGTACGGGCAACCAGCCGGACGGCCTGCCTCCGGCCAGCACGTCGGCGACGGTCAGCACGGGCACGGCGTCATCGGGAGCGTCGCCGGTGCGTACCGCGCCGTCCGCCGGTTGCTGTCCGGCCCGCATCGTCATCGCACCCGCCCGGAGCAGGTCGCCCACGGTCACCGCACCCTGGCCCGCCGGCTCCTCGCCGCTCGGTTCGAGCGCGGACAGGGTCGCGCTCAGGTCCCGCAGCTCGTGAAGCAGGGTGCCGAACCGGTTCCACGAGCGCCGCAGGCCCAGGTCCGTCGAGGCCGCCACTTTGGGGACGTGCCGTGCGGGGGTGAGGTCCACCTCGTCGTCCAGGAGGTCGATCACCGGGAGCACGGCGTGATCGGCCGGCCGGTCCCTGTCCTCGTCTCCCGGCTGGACGGCCGACACCACACGCCTGTGCAACAGGGACCAGTCGATCGCCGCCCGGCCCGTCCGCTGCGTTCCCCCCGGCGGCTCAGGCTGGACCCCGGCCGCGTCGACCAGCAGCACCCCGGTCCCCGCGCCCGTTCCGCCTTCGGCCGGTGCCCGCAGGACCCACAGGTGCAGCGCGACGCTGTGCGGGGGCGCGGTCCCCGGCGGGAGGGCGACCACCGCGCGCAGCACGCCGCTACGGAGCAGCCCTGCCCGGATCCGGCGCCCCGCCTTGCGGGAGGCGACACCGGGCGGCATCAGCAGCACCGCCGTCCCGCCGGGCGCCAGGCGGCTCAGCGCGTGCTGTGTCCAGGCGAGCTCGGGCTCGGTGCGGGGAGGCAGGCCGTACGTCCAGCGGGCGTCGGTGGCGAGCTCCTCGTATCCCCAGTCGCGCTCGTTGAACGGCGGGTTGCACAGCACCACGTCGGCGCGGACACCGGGATGGGGATCGGCGCGCAGCGTGTTCCCGGCCCTGACGTCCACCTCCCACGCGGTCTCACACCCCGGCGAGTGACCGGCGAGCAGGAGCCGTACGGCGGCCAGCGCCGCCTGGGTCGGGTCGACGTCCTGGCCGAGCAGTTTCAGCGGGACGTCCGAGGGGGGCGCGTCCACCGTGCCGGCCCACTGCCGGGCGGCGGCGAGCAGGAGACCACCCGTGCCGCACGCGGGGTCGAACACGCTGCCGACGTCACCGGCCTCGCCGTCGCGCGACAGTTCGGCGACCTGGGCCATCAGGGCCGCCAGCGGGTGTGGCGTGACACCGATCTGCCGGACGTGCGTGTCGAGCCAGCGGCCGAGCAGGAAGTCGTAGGTCTCCCGGGCTCCGTGTTTCCTCGCCAGGCCGACCGCGCGTTCCACCAGGGACCGCTGGGCGTCGGAGAGACCGGTGTCGTCCGGAAATCCCCCGGCCGCGCCGATGTCCGGTAGGTCTGCCAGGTGTCCCGCGTCCGATGGGCTCGCCGGGCGTTGTCCCGCCTCCTCCCGGGCGAGCCGGGCACCGGCCGCGGCGATCGCCATCCCCATCGTGTCGCGGTCCCCGAGCGCCTCGAACTCCGGCCACAGCCGTTCCCGGCTGCCGACCTCGTCGAGCTTCCCCTGCCGTCTCAGCCACTCCTCCACCTGCGACAGCGCGAACTGCGGGCTGGTGTCCGTGCCGCCGACCGGCGCGGGGAAGCTGTCGTGACGGCGGCGCCAGTTGCTGACGGCCGCGCGCCCGACACCGGCGATCCTGGCTATCTCCGCCAGGGTGACGGAGACGGACGGGTCGGCAGAAGGAGGCATGGTGTCTCCGGGTAGGGGACAGGACGGCGGTGACCCGCCGTCGGAGGCACGGTGACGGGATGTGCCAAAGCGGGCGGGCACCATGCCTTCCTGGGAAGGTCCTTTCGCAGCCTATCCGTTGACTCAGTTCACCCGGGAGTCGACTCGGCTGGGGAAACGGACATGAAACGACGGTGGTGCGCGGATGTAGAGGCGGGTTCGGGGGACAGCGGCGCTCCGCGCGGGCAGATCGACCTGGCCCAGCAGCCCCAGCACCCTCACCGCGCCACCTCCACCAGTCGCCCGGCCGTCTCCCGCATCCTGGTGCGGGCTGCGGCGGTCCCGGCTCTGCCGGTTGCTGTCCCGTCGCTCCCAGGTGAACACCGACGTGCGGCCCCGCTGAGCCGTGGTGACCCTTGATCGCCCCGGCGGCACGAAGATTTCCACGCTTGGCCGCCGACCGACGGGAGCCTGGCCAGACAGAATCAAAGGCGATGGCTTCGGCAACCTGGCCACATGTCACGAAGTGTGACGTGAGTCCGTAGCGTCGGCTCCCGGCCAGATTTCGGCCTGATGTGTCACTGCCGCGCGGCGGAAGGCGGAACCTTCGCCGGGGCGGACCGGATCTCCTCTTCGAGCGCGTCGACGAGCGCCCTGGCCGCCTGGCGCAGTCGGGCACGGCGGGCGGTGAGATCTTCGGTGAACGTTCGGGCCTTCGGCCCTACCCACACCGACTGGCCGGTGAACTGGCCGTGGGCCGGGTCGAGCGCGGCCTCAAGGAGGGCGACTCGCGCCCTGAGCTCCACCAATGTCTGTTCCAGCACCTGACGCCGCGGGTTGGGCACCAGACCTTCCGGGACAGGATTCATATATCCCTCTTCGGATGTGGATACAGGGGGCAATCCATTGGACATTATTGGATCTACGGCACCTCGGCCAGCCCCGGAGGAACGCATGGCACGTTTTGTATGGCGCGGTTTTTTGGCCTGCGCTGCGATGGTGCTGACAGTGTCCGGATGCGGGGAAAGTGGCCCCACAGCGGCCGAAGCGGGGGAGACCCTTAAATCGCACATCACCGAGTTGATGAAGGAGCGCCACGCTTTGGATGTCCGAATCACTGATTCTGGTGGGCGTGATATCTCGTGTGGCGAGGGCAAGGCAAAGCGAACCTTCGCTGCCATTGGTACGGATCCCGCACCGCGAACCAGCGGAGATATGCTCAATGATCTCCTGCTGGGTGCCCTCTCCCGGGTCGCTCCCTATCGAATCGCCGAAGACCGCGGCAATGCTCCCATCCGGCTGGCCAACGATGAATACAAGACGGTAATTGTCCTGGAGTCTCCGGGCAACGGGCAGTATGGCGTTCGAGGTGAGACCGAATGTCTCCGAACCTCGTGATCTAACTGTCGAAGGCTAGAGCGCGCTCCCGGCCTCGTTTGTTGCGGCTTTCGAACGCATCCGCAGACCGACTGGACAACACTCCCAGTGAAAGATCGCCATGGCTGCCCATGCCATTGGCGACCGTCCACCTCTCGAACGCCTCAAGCCCTTCGTTCCCCTGTTTGATCAACTCGGAGAACGGCTTGAGGTTGCCCTTGGCGTCGGCGATGGCCACGCCCGGTGGGCAGGTGGCCTGGAACTCGGCGGGTGTCACCTTCGGGGTGAAGCCGTTGACCATGAGGATCTGCGCATACGTGTGCTGGCGGCCGAGGGTCTCGATGGAGTCCTTCTTGTCGGCCAAATCCACCCGTGTCTCGTCCTCTTCGCCGAAGATGTCTCCGGCGGCGTCATAGGTGGAGAAGGAGAAGCCCACGAGTGTCCAGAAGTATGAGGCCGCCTTGGTCGGGGCGAAGAGGCCCGCCACCCCGATAGTGGTGTCGCGCAGGTATTTCATCAGGTCCGCTTGCTTTTTGTCGGCTATGTCAAGGTTGCCTTGGACCTTCTCGATGGCGGCCAATTCGAAGCCGCGCACGTTGCCCAGTGCGGTGAACACCTGGTCCATGTGCTTGACGTCGCCGGTGCTCCGGGCCGTCGCCGAGGCGTCGGCGATGAGTTTCATGCTGAGGGCGCCCATTCCCTTCTCGAACGGGGCGAGGTTCGCCGGGGAGTCGGCGAAGGTCTTCAGGAAGCGGTAGGTGTCCTTCGGGCTCAGGGTGAACGCCGCCGTCGTGCCGAAGGCCGAGGTGAAGGGCTTGAGCGCGCTCTCCTCGATCATGTTGGCGTCGCCGATGTTCGCGCCCTCGGTGATCTCGGCGGCGTAGGCGCCGGCCAGCGTCGACATGAAGATCCTGGCCTTCGGCGCGACCTGCATCGGGGTGGCCGGAGAGTCCGCGGTGCCGTCGGTGTCCTTGAGGTCTCCCATGATGGTCATGACGTTGAAGGCGAACTTCGCGGCCTCGGGGCTGTGCGGTCCCTTCTCGTAGGCCCCGCCTCCGGCGGCGAGCATCCGGCCGAACTCAGCGCTGACGTCGAAGTCCATGCCCCCCACCCGCTTCCAGGGCTCTTCGGGGCTCCTCATGCGGTTGAGCTCGGTGAACAGGTCCCTGAGGTCTTCGCGGGACATGGCGTTGAACAGGCCCCTGGCCACGTCGGGGTTGTTCGCCAGGGTCGGCAGCAGCGGGGCGAGGTCGGTCTCCCAGCGCCGGGGGCGGGAGCCGTCGCCGGCGCCGACCGGCTTGCCCACCCTGCTCCGCGCTATCTCGGTGAGCCACGCGGCGGGGAACATGCCGTGCCGCAGCAGGGTCGTCAGCTCGTGGTCCGACGCCTTCTTGAGGGTGCCGGCCTGCCAGGCCGAGCCGAGGAGGGCCGGTTGCGCGCCGACCGCCGTGGCCAGGGCGTCGCCCATCACCTTCCGGTGCTTGTCGGCCGTCTTCTTGTCGTACCTCTCCAGGCGGCTGACCATGCTGAGCATGCCCTCGGGACCGATGGACCGGAAGAACCCGGCGGTGAGGTAGGCGTCCTTCTGCCCGTCGGCGAGCTTTTCGAGGATCCGGTTGTAGGCGGCGTTGGGCAGGCCGAGGGAGGACTCGGGAAGACGGCGGAACTCGGCGGCGAGGTCGGTGCCCTTCTTGGCGTTGCCCGCCGGGGACTTTCCCGTCTTCTCGTCGTAGGGCAGCAGCCCCCACTGGAACGGGTCCTGGAGCGGGTCGCCGGTCCACAGCGAGCCCTGCTTCGGGATGTGGGGTCCCTTTCCCAGCATGGGGAGGTCCTGATTGATCGTCTCCAGGCGTTCGCGCAGTTTCGGCAGCTCTTCGCCGACCCAGCCGTCGATCTCCCTGATCGGCCCCAGCCCCGCCGCCGACACCTCGGCCGCCGTGAGCAGCTGCCGGATCCGTTCGGACTGCTCGCCGATCACGTCGCGCCCGCGTTCCAGCGCGGTGACGAAGGTCCGCATCAGATCGGGGTCGATTCCGGTGAAGTCCGGCGACGTGGGCCCCGCTCCCGGCGACATCGACTCCACCACCCCTATCGCCCTATTTTCAGTTATTTCACTCTAGTTCCAAAATGCGTGATTTTCATTCAGTACGGAGGGTGTCTCGGACCTTGACCTGTCCCGGGATGTCATGCTGAATAAGAAATACGGTCGTCCAGTATGGGGTGGATAGCCGGTAGATATCGTTTTGCCCGATGGCAGCCTGGAATTATGAGCTATTCGCACAGCGGTGCGGGATTGTCCGGGCCGGATTGGCGGCGGTAAGCCCTGGGGCCACTGAGGGGCCGGTCGCCTCCTCTCGGAGGTCTCCGCGTCGGAGTGGAGGGCTGGCCGGTCATCCTTGTTACCGTGAGTGAGTTGACAGACACGGAAGCGCGCCTGTTTACTGGTCTCAATCACGCCACCGGACATGTGCCGGTGGTTGAAGGCCCCGCCCACCGGACGGGGCCTCATTCATTTCAGCCAGAGGTCCGGGTGCCACGACGCCGGGCGCTGGATCTCTCCCTCGTCATCTTGGAGTTTTTCCGAGAACTGGCAGCTTTCGAAGGCGCTCGTCTTGATGTGCCGGAAGAAGGTCGGAGGGATCTGCTGCAGCTGCCAGCTGCCCATGGAACGTCGTCCAGGATTGAAGATGCCCACCGGCAGGCCGTGGTCGTGGCAGACCATCCGGATGGGTTCCGCGAGGTCGGCGTCGTTGCTGATCACGACGGAGTGTTCACAGTCGCCGCCGAGAGCATCGGAGAGCAGGTAAGCGCCGATGTTGACGTCTGTGCCCTTCTCCTCCACCTTGATCACTTCCGCTGTTTTGGGGCCTTCCGGGGGAGGATGGGCAAGGCGCATGCGGACCTTACTGACCTGGAAGCGTCCGAGATGGATGCTGAGGTGTGGGATCGTGGCCAGGGCTCTGAGATAGAAGTCCTGCCGGTTTGGCTTGTCAGGGTCGTCCGGCCATGCCATGACGTTGGCGGTGAAGTAGCGGATGCGGTGGATCTCGTGTTCGGGCAGAAGCCGACGGGTGAAGGTGTCGAGGTTCAGCCACTTGTGCGGACTGCCTTTGAGGCGGCCGTAGAAGAGGTTGAACCCATCGACGTAGACGTTCGTTATCACTGGGTAAAGATATAGTCACGGAGTGTGAGGGTCGCGCGGGTTGTGCGGAGTGCTCCGCAGGGGACGCGGGGCTGCCGGGTGCGGGGCGTACGACTTCAGGGAGAGGCGGTACAAAGCCGACGCCGACCGCCGACGAGTCACAACGGAGCCTGACGCAAGTACTCACGACCACCCACTGTCGCTCTCCTGCCCGGACAACCACGAGCCACCGCATGAGCATTGACTGAACGGCATTGAGCGGACGACAGCGGGGCCCGGCATGTGCGCCGGGCCCGCCGGGAAGCGGCCCGTGCTCAAGCGACCCTGTTGCGAAGCGGGACGTCGCGGATGAGCGGCCAGGTCATCGCCAGGCCGAGCAGAAGGCAGGCAAGACCGGCTCCCAGGGCCGTCGTGACGCTCGGCGTGAGGTCGAAGCCCAGTGCCGAGGTGAAGAACGGCAGCCTCAGGTTCCCGCCGATGGCCGACTCGCCCAGCACGACCAGCGCGACGCCGAACGGCAGGGAGAGCAGCCCGCCGGCCTGCCAGCGGTAGAACGCCGCCCCCATGAGGGCTCCCGCGACGACCCAGGCCAGGCCCTGGACGAGGTACTCGGCGAAGATCAGTGGCACCTGTGTCGGCGAGGAGAACAGGTGGGTGTTCATCAGCGTCTGCGGCCGGTCGAGCAGGTTGTACAGGAGCGCTTCCAGCAGGTAGCCGAGGGTGATCAGGGCGGAGAACGCCGGCGCGTACAGCGTGACGGTCACCGCGGCCTGCGCCCCGAACTGCCTGCGGGTCTGTCCGTGCGCGATGTAGAGCGGGAGAAACTCCCTCATCAGGGAGACGCCGATGAACAGGACGAGCCAGCGGGGGAGCTGCGTGGCGGCCTCCCACACGCTGATGTCGAGTGTTCCGAACATCGTCACGCCGACCGTGATCAGGACGATCAGCACGTAGAAACCCGCCCACAGCAAGGCGGTGTAGACCAGGGGGGCGCCCAGAAGGCGGCTGGGGAATCTCATCGGACGTCTCCGGCGGGCTCGGTGGTCGCGGGGGTCGCGGGGGCCGTGGGGTCGGGGTCGGTGAGGTGGACGAACAGGTCCTGCATGGCGATCGGGCCGAGCTCCAGCCCGGCCTGGGAGGCCTTGGCGCGCGCGGTGGCGTCAAGGTCGCCGTAGACCATGGCGACCTTGGTCGGGCCCAGGGTCCTGGTGTTCAGCACCGTGAGCCCGGCGGTGAAGGCGTCGACCCCGGCCACCGGCCCGGTGACCGAGGTGCCGCGCGTGAGCAGGGTCTCGCTCCGCTCGTGCAGGAGCAGCCTGCCCTGGTTGAGGATCAGGACCTCCTCGAACAGCGAGCTGACCTCCTCGATCAGGTGGGTGGAGAGGATGATCGTGCGCGGGCGCTCCATGTAGTCGGCGAGCAGGGCGTCGTAGAAGGCGTAGCGGGAGGGGGCGTCCATCCCGATGTAGGACTCGTCGAACATGGTCAGCGGCGCCCGCGCGGCCAGCCCCACCACCACTCCCAGCGCCGACCGCTGCCCCTTGGACATGGTCTTGACGGTCGCGCTCCGCTTCAGCTCGAACCTGTCCATCAGCGTGCGCGCGTACGCCGCGTCCCAGTTCGGGCGGAGCGACTCGGCGAAGTCGAGCGCGTCCGCGGCGGTGCCGATGTCGACCGTCTCTCCCGTGTCGCGGATCAGGCAGATGTCGCGGGTGACGTCCGCGTTCTCGAACACGGGGCGGCCCCCGACCCGCACCGTGCCCCCCGACTGCCTGCGGAAGGCGGCCAGCACCGACAGCAGGCTGGTCTTGCCCGATCCGTTGCGCCCCAGGAGGCCGTATATCTTGCCGCCGTCAAGGGAGAAGGTGACGTCGTCGACCGCTCTGACGGTGCCGTAGTCCACTCGCAGGCCGTCGGCCACGATGTTCATGCGCGCTCCTCGAGCTCGTGGATCCTCTTGACGATGTCGGTGAGAGGGATGCCGATCACCTTCGCCTCGGCCACCATCGGGGCGACCACCTCGGCGAAGAAGCTTTCCCGTCGCTGACTCCTGAGCGCCTCCCGGGCGTCCGGACTGACGAACATGCCGATGCCTCGTTTCTTGTAGAGAACGCCCTCGTCGACCAGCTGCTGGAACGCCTTGGCCGCCGTGGCGGGATTGATCCGGTAGAAGGCGGCGTACCGGTTGGTCGACATGACCTGGTCGCCGCCGCTCAGCGTGCCGTTCAACACCTCGGTCTTGATGCGATCGGCGATCTGCCGATAGATCGGGCTCTGGTCATCGAACATGAGCACCCGCTTAGTTGGTTCATTACTCTTGTAATGAACCATAGGAGCGAAGAAGCCGTGCGTCAACATCGGCTTCACGGCGGGGTGGGCGAGGCGTCGGGTGCAGCTCGAACGACATCACAGATGCCCAATCCGAGGTGGAACGACCCATGGGCGAGGTTCGCTGCAGGGTGTGCAAGCATCGTCGGACGACCTGGAGGGTGAACCGCGCCGGGATCGCTGGGGGCTTTGACGTATCCCGGCCTTCGTGGAGTCGCTTTGGTTGACTCACCTGCCTCTGACCGCTTACCGCCGGCGAAAGTTCAACTGGCAGAACCCCGGCCGCACGCAGAGGAACTTCCGGAACTTGATCACGGCGCCTGTACGATCGACGGAACAGGAGCCAACATCACCCGCCCGATAGATGACCGGGGGGAGAGCGGACCGTTCACCACCCTCCCCCTGCTGTTTCCCGGAGCGTTCACATGATCGAGATTGAGACCGCCTGCTTCACCTGGATCAGGACCGGTGATCTCGACCAGGCGGTCCGGGCGTTCGGCGGGCAACCTCTCGTGTGGGAGCCGGAGACCCTCGACGGTCTGTTCGGCATCGCCCCGGAGGACCTGCCCGACGACGCCACCGGCGTGGCCCTGGTGGCCCGCCACGGGGAGTGGGTCGTGATCGTCGAGCCGTTCGCGTTCCGCGGGCTGAGCGAGACGTTGCTGGGCGAGGTCGCGGCCAAGGGTGAGGCGTTCCGGGTGGCGTGGACCGTCAACATGGCCACCTTCGTCAGCTACGTCCGTGACGGGGAGGTCGTCGCGTCGTTCGACGCCCTGGATCTCGACGGCGCCTCCGGCCGGGAGTGGCTCGACGGCCTGCCGGTCGGCGAGGCCGACTGGCGCGCCGACTGGAGGGCCGCCGCGTTCGCCGTGGCCGAGCACCTGTCGGGAGTCGTCATCGACGACGACTGGACGGCCCGGTCCCACGCCCTGCACTGGTTGCGCCCGGTGACCGTCGTCGCGCGCCCGGCCCTGCGCGTCGACGCGCGCATGCGGGCCATCGCGGCCGTCGACCCCCGCATCGCCCGCATCATCGCCGACCCCACGCCCGACCGAGTGCCGGAGATCATCGTCATCGCGGCCGATATGGCCGTGACCACGGCGGGCATCGACGGCCCCCTGGTCGAGGAGGCGCTGGCCATGATCGCGACCGGCGAGTGCTCCGCCGAGCTGGCCGAACGGCTGGACGTCTTTCAAATGGAGCTCGCGCGACGGGAGTGGGAGGCGTTTCGAGCCTCGCCCGACAGCGCCCGGGAGCGGTCCCCCTCGCCGGGCCATGACACCGATTACGGCCGATGGGCGGTGAAGGGGGCCGCCGTCGGGGCACTGAGGGCTGCGGTGAGGCCGGACAGGGATCCGTTCTGGCGGGCCCGTGAGGTCGTCACCTACTCCGGCGGCACCTACCTCAGCGAGGAGAACGGGGACCTCGACCGCCACTACGCGCTCGGAGAGGTCGTCACCTTCCTCGATCCCTGAGCGGTCAGAGCTCAGCGAGCGAATGCGCGGTCGAAGGGCCGGCGCGTTCCGCGCACCACGTCACGCTGCCGCCCTCTTCGTACGGGCCGGTTCGGCCGCCACTGATCGGTCACCGGGCGGCCGGGGCGGGTCAGGCGCGGCGGTGGGCGTCGTCGAGGTAGTGCAGGACGGCGGTGACGCGCCGGTCCGCCCGGTCGGTGGGCGGCAGGTCGAGCTTGGCGAAGATGCTGCGGATGTGCTTGTGGACGGCGCCGTCGGTGACGAACAGCCGTTCGGCGATGGCGGTGTTGCCCAGCCCCTCGGCCATCAGGGCCAGCACGTCGCGCTCGCGGGGGCTGAGGCGGTCCAGCCGGGTGTCGGGCCGGGTGCGGGTGAGGAGCTGCGCGACGACGTCGGGGTCGATGGCCGTGCCTCCGTCCGCCACCCGGTGTAGCGCGCTCAGGAACTCCTCGACCCGCCCGACCCGCTCCTTCAGGAGATAGCCGAGGCGGGAGCTGCCCTGGGCGAGCAGTTCGGTGGCGAAGGCCTGCTCGACGTAGGCGGACAGCACGAGCACGGCCAGGTCCGGCCGGCGCCGCCTCGCCTCGACGGCCGCGACGATCCCCTCGTCGGTGTGGGTCGGCGGCATCCGGACGTCGACGATGGCGACATCCGGCCTGTGGGCGTCGACGGCGGCCAGGAAGCCGTCGGGGTCGCCGGCGGTGGCCACGACGTCGAGTGCCTCGGCGCGCAGCAGCAGCGCGAGACCCTCGCGCAGGAGCGGGTCGTCCTCGGCGATCACGATCCGCATGGCAGGCTCACCGTGAGGGTGGTGGGTCCACCGGGAGGGCTGTTCAGCATGAATGTCCCGTCGTGTGCTTCGGTGCGGTGGCGGATGCCGACGAGACCCGACCCGCCGCGCTGGTCCGCCCCGCCGTGGCCGTCGTCGGTGATCTGGAGGTGGAGCCGGTCGGCGTCGCGGCGGACCTTGACGGTGGCGTGCCTGGCACGGCTGTGCTTGGCGATGTTGGTGAGCGCCTCGGCCACCACGAAGTAGGCCGTGGCCTCGACGGAGGCGGCGCACCGGACGGGAATGTCGGCGTCGATCCGGCACGGGACCGGGCAGGTCGTGGCCAGACCGGTGAGGGCGTCGGCGAGACTCCGGTCGGTCAGCACCGGGGGCAGGATGCTGCGGGCGACCGCGCGAAGCTCGGCGAGCGCCTGCTCGGCGGCGCTCTGCGCGCGTTCGAGGATGGCGTCGGCGTCGGACGGGTCGCGTGCCAGCGTGCGACGGGCCGCGCCGAGCAGGATGGTGACGGCGACGATGCGGTTCTGGGTCCCGTCGTGCAGCGACCGTTCGATCCTCCGCAGCTCGGCGGCGTGCGCGTCCAGCGCGGCGGCGCGGGTCGCGGTGAGTTGCGCGACCCGCAGCGCGAGGTCGGCGCCGGGGTCGGCCGGCAGGAGGCGCCTGCCGGGCCACGCCTGCAGCCGCGCCATACCCGGGGTGAGGAGGAGGGCGAGGACGATCCATCCCAGGCCGAGCAGGCCGACCCCGAGGGCACTGGGCAGGTCCCGCACGGTCCAGAGCCCCATGGCGGAGCTGGACGCCTCCTCCGGAGGCAGCAGCCGCCACCACAGCGGGAAGGTGGTGTTGGTCACCGCGCTGAAGGACACCGTGAGACCGGTCAGGCTGAGCAACAGCCCGAAGGTGGCGTGGACGACCACCCAGCCCAGCTCCCGGCGGGTGGCCGGATCGGTGAGGGCGGCACGCAGGCCGGGCGGCACCGGCTCCGGGCCGATGATCTCCGGGCCCCAGCGGGAGAGCCGCGCGCGTTCCCGGTCGGCGACGGCGCGCAGCGCGCGCAGCGTGGCGGGCACCAGGAGCAGGCCCACCCCGACGAGGCAGGCGAGCGCGGTGGCGGCCACCAGGAGGAGCGCGACCAGCGCCAGGACCGTGGTGCCGAGCCCGCCGATGAGGTGTTCGAACGCGTCCAGGGCGGCGCGGGCGCGGGCGAACACGTCCCAGCGGCGCTCCGGCTTCCGGCCGGTCGCGGGGTCGGGGGCCGGCATCCGCACCTCCTGGACCAGACGAACCTCCTGGACCAGACGATAGGGCACCATCCGGGTCATCGTCAGACCGGCGGCCAAGGAGTACAGCCTGCTGTACCTCGGCTGTCCCGTGGGCGGGATCGCCGCCGGCGGTGATCGTCCGTAGCGTCGAGGTGTGACAGACGATCTGCCGAGTTCATCGAGCGAGGAGCGTACCGTGACCGATTCCCACCACGTTCTGCAGGCCTCCGAGGCGCCACGTCCGGTACGGCCCACCGGCGCCCGGGCCGGGATGGTACGTCCCGTGCTGTGGTTCCTGCTGATGGTCAGCACGGTTCTCAACATCGTGTTCTCGTCCGTCGGCGACAACGTCCTCGCCGGCGCCGGGTTCGGGCTGGCCGTTCTCGCGTGCGTCGCCGCCCTGATCGCCCACCACTACCGGCACCGGCGGTGAGGAGCGGCATGGCCGGATTCGGCCGGACTGCGCCTCCTGGAGGCGCCGGATGGCGTCGGGGGCGTCGGCCGGCGGGCAGGCCCAAATCCTTTTCGCCGTGAATGGACGCTGTTTTCGGTGTCACGTTTGAAGATAGGGGAAAGGGGAAAAGGAATGGCCGGTGCGGGCCGGCGGGGGAAGCGCACGCTTTTACCCGGACGTGCTCCCGAATGGTGTCCAAGGTTCCCCGGCGTCGCGACCCGGGAGCCGGGGGCGGGGCCAAGGCCGGCGCCGGGGCCGGGATCCGCGAATGCCGCCCGTGCCCGAGGAGCAGGGGCGGCGCGGGCTCGACCGTGTCGATCGGCGTGCCCGTCAGGTTTCGCTCGATGGCCGAAACTTATTATGTACTGGCCGAAAACAGGGAACTCTTCCTCGGCGCGATGCCCGTAAGACCTTCGGGCCGGTCATGTCCTTCGAGGTGGGTAACGCGCCTGTCTGCCCATTCCTTGATTCGTGAACGCGACACTTCGTGACCGTCATACTTCGTGAACGCGACACTTCGTGACCGTCATACTTCGTGAACGCGACGCGGGGACGTCGGGGCAGGGGCTTCGGTACCGCCTCATCGCATTCGAGATCGATTGACGCAGGATAATTGCCTATTGTTGGAATATGGCCGACTCGATGGGGGCGAAGCTGGCTCTTCGCTATCTTCTCCTGCGCCCGCTCGGCCACGGTGGAATGGGCACCGTATGGCTGGCCAGGGACGAGATGCTCGACCGTGAGGTCGCCGTCAAGGAGGTGAGAATCCCGGAGGGCAGCGACGAGCGGAGCCGTGCCGAGCTGGTGGCCAGGGTCATGCGGGAGGCCGAGGTCATGGCGCGGCTGCGCCACCCGGCGATCATCGCCGTACACGACGTGCTGGTGGAGGACGGCAGGCCGTGGATCGTCATGGAACGGCTGCACGGCCGCAACCTCGCCGACGAGCTGGCGGCCCGCGGCCCGCGGCTCCCCCTCCAGGTGGCCTCGATCGGAGCCTTCCTGCTGGAGGCGCTGGTCGCCGCGCACGCGCACGACGTGCAGCATCGCGACGTCAAACCCGGCAACGTGTTCCTGACCAACGACGACCGCGTCGTCCTCACCGACTTCGGCATCGCCCGTTCCCCGGACCAGCCCACGCTGACCGGCGCGAGCCAGGTCATCGGGACGCCCGGGTTCATCGCCCCGGAGCGCCTGGCCGGCGAGAACGGCGGCCCCGCCTCGGACCTGTGGTCGCTGGGGGCGACCCTCTTCGTCGCGCTGGAGGGTGTCCCGCCCTACGACGGCTCTCCCGCGGACGTGATCCGGGCGACGCTCACGCAGGACCCCCGCCCGCCGCGGGTCGCCGGTCCGCTGGCCTCGCTCCTGCAGTGGCTGATGGCCCGCGAGCCCGAGGCGCGCCCGGACGCCGAGATCGCGCTGGGGCTGCTGCGGCAGATCGCGGACGGTGAGTCACCGCGCATCACCGCGCCCCAGCCGATCGGCCGCCCGCCGCGCCGGTGGACCCCGACGGTCCTGCTGGCCGTGGCGGCGGCCGTGGTCTCCGCCGCGGCCGCCATCCTGGTCACGAGAGAGCCCGTACCGGCGGCCAGGCCGGTGTCACCGGTGTTCGAAAAAGCCGTGGACCTCTGCAAGGCGCTGTCACCGGAACAGGTCACCAGGTTTCTCGGCGCTCCGGCGGGCGGGCGCGCGTCCGAGAACGGCTGCGAGTGGACGATCCGCGGCGCGGGGGTGGAGCTGACCGCCGTCACCGACTCCGACACCCCGGACCCGTGGTCGCTGAACCCCGGGTCCGCGCACGAGCTCTTCGCCGCCCTGGAGCGGCAGCAGATCCACGGCACCCGCGACGTGGAGTGGATCTGGTACGAGATCGGGATCGAGGACAAGCAACGTATGACCCGATCCGTTCCCCGCACGCTCACGGACGTGGGGGACGAGGCGTTCTCCTGGAACGCGGCCAACGCCGAGGGGCGGGTCCGCATGATCGTGGTCACCTTCAGGCTCGGCAATCTGGTGGCGGACCTGCACTACGTCAATCTGCGGACCGGCTCCGACGACGCCCTGCGGCAGGCGGGTGTCGAGGCGGCCAGGTCGGCCGTGACCGCGCTGCGGGGTCTGGGCTAGGGGTCGCGGCATGGACCTGCTGGCCGGACGCTACCGGCTCACGACGCCGCTGGGAGAGGGCGGCTTCGGCACGGTCTGGCGGGCCACCGACGAACTGCTGCGGCGCGAGGTCGCGGTCAAACAGGTGCGGATCCCGCCGGGGCTCGGCGAGCGGGAACTGGCCGAGTTCACCGCCCGCGCGATCCGCGAGGCCAGGGTCGCCGGCCGGCTCAGCCACCCGGCCGTCGTACGGATCCACGACGTGGTCACCCACGACGGGCGCCCCTGGATCGTGATGGACCTGGTCCCGGGCCACTCCCTCGACGAGCTGGTACCGCTGCCCACCTGGCGGGTCGCCCAGATCGGGCTGGCCGTGCTGGACGCCCTGTCGGTGGCACACGCCCACGGAATCCTGCACCGTGACGTCAAGCCGGCCAACGTCCTCCTCGACGAGAGCGGCCGCGCGATGCTCACGGATTTCGGCATCGCCGTGCCCCTCGGCGCGGGAGACGTCGATGAGCGCGGCCTGGTCGGTTCGCCCGGCTACATCGCGCCCGAGCGGTTCCGCCAGGAGACCGCCGGGCCGGCGTCGGACCTGTGGTCGCTCGGCGCGACCCTCTATTTGGCGGTCGAGGGGGAGGGGCCATTCTCCCGGCGGCAGCCCGAGGCGGTCATCGCGGCCGTGATCATGCACGAACCCCGGCCGATGGTCCTGGCCTCGCCCGAACTGGCCCGGCTCGTCCTCGCCCTGCTCGACAAGGACCCCGATCGCCGGCCCGCCGCCGCGGCCGTCCGGGAGGTGCTCGCCCGGCTGGCCACGGCGCCCCGCACCGCCGGCAGGCCCGCACGACGCAGGGGGTGGCGCCCGGGATGGTGGAAGCCGCTCCCCGGGTCGCCTTCCGGGTTCGTACGGCGCGCTGGACGGTGGAAGCCGCTCCCCGGGTCGCCTTCCGGGTTCGTACGGCGCGCTGGACGGTGGAAGCCGATCCTCGCCGGGACGCTGGTCGCGGTCCTGGTCGTCGCGGGCGGCCTGGTGACCTGGCGCCTCCTCGCCGGAGGCGGCGGGGCCCCCGGCGTGGAGGAACGGCGGTTCGCCGTCGCTCCCGACCCGTGCCGGAGCCTCACCACGGCCCAGGTTCAGCGACTCCTCGGGGCCGGTGTCGACGGCGCCCCCGCCGACGACGGCGGATGCCGGTGGACGGAACTGCGGAGCGGCCGGTACCGGACGATCAACGTCACCCACCGGATGTCGTCCACCGCCCGGGACGACTTCGCGGCCCAGCGCGCGGTCCGGGAGCAGCAGGCCGGCACCGCCCCGGACGCCGTCACCTCGCAGGTCCGTGACCAGCCGGAGTTCGCGGACGAGGGATACGCGCGCGACACGGTCGAAACGGGGGCGGGGACGGCCGCGAGCACGATCTGGTTCCGGCGCGGCAACCTCGTCACCGAGGTCACCGCCCGGTGGACGGGGGACGCCTCCGCCCTGCCGGAGATCCGGGAGACCGCCGCCCGGACGGCGAAGTTCGTCGACGTCGCCCTCGGGTGAACCCGCCAACCTTTCTGAGAGGTCAGATGGTCCACGGTCAGAACACCACCGAGCCTCGGGGGCCCTCGTCCAGGCGGGCATCGCAGGCCCCGTCGTGGCTGGTGATCGTCCTCGTCGCCGTTCTGGGAATGGCCACCGGCAGCGTCCTGACCCTTCTGCTGGTCGGCAACGGCCGGGTCACCGCGGCTCCGACGCCGCCCCCGTCACCTTCGGCATCCGCCCGGGCGGCCCTCGGCGTCGACGTCTGCGCCATGCTCGATCCGGACGAGGCGGACCGTCTGGTTCCCCGCGCGGAGATCAGGTCACGGTCGAACAGCGACCGGACCGGCCTGGTGAGTTACGTCTACCAGACATGCACCTGGACCAACAACAACATCTCCTACCGGGAGGTGACACGCACGCGCAAGATCACCGTCGAGGTCACCGCACACGAGGGGATCGGCACCACGACCGCCGCGAAGGCGGCCGCCAACCGGTACGACGGCAGGTTGTCGTCGTACCGGTACGGTGCGAAGAACGTCGACGAGGAGCTCTACCAGTCGAAGCCGGTGACGCTCCCCGGTGTCGGGGAGGCTGCGGCGGTCCATTACCAGTGGTCGAAGGGGAAGATATTCCGCAGTGCCTACGGCGAGGGAATCGGCAGGATCGGAAACATCACCTTCGAGGTGAGGTACCAGGCCGGCGAGAGGCACAAGGAGGCCGACTTCCGGTCCGCGGAGACCATGAAGTCGATCACCGAGGAGAACGCCCTGCGCGAGACCGGGAACCTGCTCACCCAGGTGGCCGCGTCGGTCACGGCCTGGCGGTCGAACCGGCCGCTGCCGTACGCGGGCAGGTCCCGGCCCACGCCCACCCCGACCCCCACCCCGACGCCCGCGCTCGTCGCGCTGCCCCAGCCCTGTGTCGCGGCGAGAGCGCGGGCCGTGAAACTGGTCCCCGACACCGAAGGGCTGGCGGCCCGCAACCAGGAGGGCAAGGCGGCGCTCACCGTGTGCCAGTGGTGGAACGAGACGTTGCCGGTGAAGCCGGGCACCGTCCGCTGGCGGAACCTCCGGATCTCCATCCGGGCCTTTCCCGACGCCGACTCCGCGCGGTACTACTTCGTCGACCGGCGAAGCGGAATCCACCGGACAAAATCCTCTTTCGGCGGCATCACCACGGGCGCGCAGGAGAAGCTCACGGGCCTCGGGCAGGAGGCGTTCGGCTACACGGTCGAGCAGCGGACCAACACCGCCCACACCGGGACCTACAACATCCACGTGCTCGACGGCAGGAACGTCGTCTCCCTGCTCTTCGGCGGCAGCGATCGCCCCGAGGGAACCCCCGTCAACTCCGAAAAGTCCACGCTCATGAGCCTGAAGAAGGCCACCGAGGGCGCGATGCCGGTGATGCGGTCCGTGATGGGCGCGCTCGACGGCTGACGGGTGAGACGGCCACCTTCGTCAACAGCCGGTACGCGGGCCGTCGGCCGCCTCGGCGGGGGCGGGCTGGGAAGCCTTGGGAAGAGCGGGTACGAAAGAAAGCCTTGGGAAGAGCGGGCTGAGAAGCCTTGGGAAAAGCGGGCTGAGAAGTTTTGAGGAGAGGGGGCACGAGAGGCGCCGGGAGATGAGAAATCCCGGCGCCTTGCTCGCGGCCACGACCGCCGACCGCCCGCTCCCGATTGAGGCTGCAGGCGTGGGTGGTGAGAATCGTCCGCTCAGACGAACCGCCACTGCTGGTTGTATTGCGACGTGCAGTTCCACTGGATGATGTTGGCGCCGTCCGCCATGCCGGCGCTGTACACGTCCAGGCACTTGCCGCTGTGCCGGGACACCAGCGAGACGTAGTTGTTGCCCTTCTGGACGAGCCGCCACTGCTGATTGGTCTGAGAGTTGCACGTCCATTGAACGACGTTGGCGCCGTCGGCCCCGCTGGCGTTCGCGACGTCGAGACACTTTCCGCTGTGCGCGACCCTTAGTGTGTAGTAGCCGCTGCCGGCCGTCACCAGATCCCACCGCTGATTCGGCTGAGAGTTGCACGTCCATTGAATGACGTTGGCACCGTCGGCCGTGCCGGCGCCGTACACGTCCAGGCACTTGCCGCTGTGCCGGGACACCACGGTCTTCGGGGCTTCGGCCCGGAGCCGCTCCGGCGCATCGGCGATCGCGACGGCCGCGGCCGGCATCGCGGTAAACGGCAAAGAGAGCAAAGTCCCGGCAATGCTCAGGGTTTGAACGGCGTGGACAAGTTTCATCGATCCTCCTTAGTCGCTCCCAAGGGAAACGAATCCTTGATAGCACGAATCGCTCAGCCTTCCGGTTAAGCACGCCTGAAGGCGGACATTGTGTCGTGTCCGGCATCTCGCGACGATCGATCGATTTCGGAGGTGGGAGCCGCATCCGGGAAAAGGGCGTCGGTGCGCCCGTCGCGGTGAGCCCGGACTCTTTTCATGGAGTTGGCGGCAACGGTGTCGGGTGAACGGGCTTTTGGTCTGATTATCCCTCTTCAATGGAGATAACGCGGCGAAACAACTGTGTGGCGGACAATTTAAGCGAGTGTCCATATCCGAGTTAAATGACCGCATGAGGCGATCTGTTATTTGGGCGGCCGGCGCGACCGAGTACCCGGGGGTGGGCGCGGCTGGATCTTCATCCGCACCGACGCGGCGCACCGGCCGCAGGGGCACTGTCGGGGCGCCAACGAGAACCTCACGACCGGCTACCACGGCGTGGCCGACCGACCTGTCTCGTTCGGCTGGATCGGCTACCGATCTCCGGACCCCGGCCGGTCGCGTGAGACCGGCGGCCTCCTCTCGTCGAGCAAGCCGCCCCCGGACCGGGCTCGTGACCTGACCACGCGGTCCACACGGTCCACACGGTCCACGCGGACCGGGCAGACCGTGCGGATCGGGCAGACCGTGCGGACCGTGTCGGTCTACACCGGCGGTCTCCAGTCGCCGAGGTGGGTGCGGATGGTCCGCCCGGCCGCCTGCTCGGGGGTCAGCTGTGGCCTGTTCCCGGGAACCGGGATCGCCGCTCCCGGACCGGAGTTGCGGTACTCGCCGAACCTGGCCTCCTGCCAGGGGTAACCCGAGCTCATGTTCACGTACGGCGCGGTGGTGTCGACCGCGGGGCCGATCCAGGTCTCGCGCACGGTCAGCATCGGGACGGCGGTCGGGTCACTGCTCGGCCGCCACGGGCGGGCGAGACCGTAGGAGCCGTCGGGGACCTCACCGGTGACACGGCACCTGGTGGCCAGGTAGCCGTACGGGTTCGCGACGGAGGTGCTCGGCGCGAACACGAAACCGTACTGCGGAAACGACACGTCGCGGGCCAGGGCGCGCAGTTCGCACCGGTCGAAGACCGCGGTGGCACGGCCGAAGACGAAGTCGACGTCGCCTTCGATGTGGCAGCGGCGGTAGTACTGCCGGGCGAAGGCGGCCAGGCTGCGGGTGTCGGCGTACAGCGTGTCCTGATGGCCGAGGAAGCGGCACTCCTCGAAGGCGGAACGGTCGCCCATGACCTTCACCGCGACGGCCTGCGTCGCGGTGATCTCCGGGTGGTCGGCACGCAGCCAGTCGTTGGCGAAGGTCACGGAGGTCGCCGTGAACCCGTCGGCCTGGATCGTGGTGGTGGCGCTGCCGCCGGTCCCGTACGTGCCGCCGCCGGGCCTCGCCGTCCCGGCGGCGTTGTCGAAGACGATGACGACGTCACGGGCGTCACGGGTGGCACCGAGGAAGGTCAGGCCGGTCTTGGCCTGGGACACCAGCACCGTCTCGCGGTAGGTCCCGGCCGCGATCACCAGGGTCCAGCCCCGTTCGGGAGCGTCGGGCGTCGCGCCGACCGCCGCCTGGACGGTGAGGTGGTCGCCCCGGCCCTGGGGGTCGACGTACAGCGTGCGCTCGTCCCGCCTGTGCCGCGGCGATCCGTACGGCCCGAACGGGCGCCGGGCGGCGGCCCCGGCCGCCGTTCCGGCCGCAGGGACGAGCGCGAGGCCGAGGGCCGCGATCGCGGCTCGGGCCGGCGTCCGGCGCCGGCCGAACAGTGGACTCTGGGGCGACATGGCCACACTCCCGCGTTCACCCGCGTGAAAGGTTTCCGTCAGGGCAACATCCGGAAGTTAGATAAATCAGGCAGTGGTGTCAATGGCCGACATGTATCGCAGAACCGGCAAGAAAATCGCTTTTCCGCCCGTGCCGGTCTCGCTACACTCGCCACTGATCACGCGCTGCCGCGACACCGTGGCGCGCGCCTTACCAGTGAGGGGAGCAGTCCGTGCGTCACCGCACCGCTGTGGTCGTTCCCCCGTCACGCTACGACGTGATCCTGGTGTCTTCGTCGATGTCCGACGCCGGCCGCGCGGCCGGCGTCGAATGCCCGTGACGAACCCCTGACCCCTGCCCGCCCGGCGCCGAACCGGCCGCCGGGGCATGCCCCCGTGTGGTCGCGCCACGCCAGGGGTCCCTCCACGACCTGACCTCGGGTCGTCTCGTCCGGGAATCGCGCCGTCCTGTCCGGAACATTCCGAAGGGCCATGGGCCGTGCGCACCGACATGCACCGTCATCTCACCGACTCGCTGACCGGCGTCCGCAACCTGGGCATCCTCGCCCACGTCGACGCGGGCAAGACCACCATCACCGAACGGATCCTGTACGTCACCGGCGCCACCTACAAGCGTGGCGAGGTGCACGACGGGACGACCGTCACCGACTTCGACTCCCAGGAGCGCGACCGTGGAATAACCATCTTCGCCGCGGCGGTGAGCTGTGCCTGGGACGGCCACCGCGTCCATCTGATCGACACCCCGGGCCACGTCGACTTCTCCGACGAGGTGGAGCGCTCGCTGCGGGTGCTCGACGGCGCGATCGCGGTGTTCGACGCCGTCGCGGGCGTCGAACCGCAGAGCGAGTCGGTGTGGCGGCAGGCCGACCGGCACGGGGTGCCGCGGATCGCCTTCGTCAACAAGCTCGACCGCGCCGGCGCCGACCTCGACACGGCGGTCGCGTCGATCCGCGAGCGGTTGCGGGTGGTCCCGCTCGTCGTCCAGCTGCCGATCGGGCGGGAGGACGGGTTCACCGGCGTGGTGGACCTGCTGCGCATGCGGTCACTGGTCTGGGCCGGAGGCCGCGACACGTTCGAGGAGGGGCCGGTGCCGGACGCCCTGCTGGAGGAGGCACACCGGCGCCGGCGACTGCTGGAGGAGGCGGTGGCCGAACTGCACCCGGCCGCGCTGGAGGAGTTCTGCGCGGAGTCGGCGATCTCCGCGCCGACCCTCGCCGCCGCACTGCGCGACCTGACCCGTACCGGTGAGGGCGTGGTGGTGCTGTGCGGATCGGCCTACCGGAACCGGGGGATCGAGCCGCTGCTGGACGCCGTCGTCGCCTACCTGCCCTCGCCGCTGGACGTGCCGCCGGTACGCGGCACCGAGGACGGCTTCCAGGACGGCTTCCAGGGCGGCGCGGTGCGGGAACGGGCCGCCGACCCGGCGGCGCCGTTCGCCGCCCTGGTGTTCAAGGTGAGCTCGACCGCCACCGGGCGGCTGTCCTACCTGCGCGTTTATTCGGGAACGATCCGGAAGGGAGACACGGTGCTGGACGCGGGCGCGCGGCGTACCGAGCGGATCGGCCGGATCCTGCGGGTACAGGCCGACCGGAACACCGAGGTGGACCGGGCGACGGCGGGGGACATCGTTGCGGTCGTCGGGCTGAAGGCGGCCCGCACCGGGGCCACCCTGTGCGAGCCCTCGGCACCGCTGGTCCTCGAACCGCCGGCCGTGGCCGATCCGGTGGTCTCCGTCGCGGTCGAGGCCCGCAGGAGCGTCGACTCCGGCCGGTTGGCGTCGGCGCTGGCGCGGCTGGTCGAGGAGGATCCCTCGCTGGTGGTCCGGACCGACCCCGAGACCGGCCAGACGGTGCTGTCGGGAATGGGCGAGCTGCATCTGGAGGTCGCGGTGGAGAAGATCCGCCGCGCCCACGGCCTGGACGTCGGCGTCGGGCGGCCCCAGGTCGCCTACCGGGAGACGGTCGTGCGCGGGGTGTCCGGGCTGCTGTACCGGCACGTCAAGCAGGACGGCGGCGCCGGCCAGTTCGCCCACGTCGTCCTCGACGTGGAACCACTGGAGCCGCTGGATACCGCCCCGGACGCGGCGGGCTTCGTGTTCGGCTCGACCGTCGTCGGCGGGCGGGTGCCGAAGGAGTACGTGCGGGCGGTGGAGGCGGGATGCCGGGACGCGCTGGCCGAGGGTCCCCTCGGCGGTCATCCGGTGACCGGCCTGCGGGTCACGCTGACCGACGGGGCCACCCACCCCAAGGACTCCTCGGAGATGGCGTTCCGCACGGCCGGACGGTTCGCGCTGCGTGAGGCGCTGCGGGCCGGTGCGATGGCGCTGCTGGAACCGGTGGTCGAGGTCACGGCCACCGTGCCCGACGACGCCGCCGGCGGGGTACTGGGCGACCTGGCGGCCCGGCGCGGCCGGGTCTCCGGCTCGACCGCGCGGGCCGGGACGGTGGTGATCACCGCGACCGTCCCGCTGGCCGAGCTGTTCGGCTACGCGACCCGGCTGCGCAGCCGGACCCAGGGCCGGGGCACCTTCACCACCCGGGCCACCGGGTACGCCCAGGTGCCGGGCATAGTGTCCGACGGGACGCCGTCCTCGTAGAACCCGTTGAGAACCGGTAGGAAGATGGCTCCGCCTCCGGGCGGGGCCGTCGCCCGGCGACGCTCGCGGTGGGCGCGGCCCTCGACGGTCTGATCGGGTGGGCCCGGGTATGCGTCTCCCATCACACGCCCGCCCAGGCCGTCCGAAACGGGGGCGTGGAGAACTCGATTCGCGGTACCGGGTGAAAAGGGGTGACCGGACCAAGGAAACGGAGTTCACGCTTGAGTGTGGAAACAGACCTGGACGACGCGGAGGTGATCAAGCGTGCCCGGCGTGATCCCGCCGCCTTCTCGGTGCTGTTCGACCGGCACGCCCCCGCCCTGCACCGTTACGTGACGCGGCGCCTGGGAGACTCGATGGCCGACGACATCGTGGCCGAGACGTTTCTCACCGCCTTCCGGCGGCTCGGGCGCTACGACACCGATTACCGCAATGCCCGCCCCTGGTTGTACGGCATCACCGCCAACCTCATCGGCAAGCACCGCCGCGCCGAGGTCAGGGCGTACCTCTCGCTGGCCAGGACCGGGGTGGACGAGGTGGCCGAGAGCTACGCCGACCGGGTGGAGTCCCGGGTGACGGCCTCGGCGGCGCAACGCGATCTGGTGAGGGCACTCGCCGTGCTGTCGCCGAAGGACCGCGAGGTGCTGCTGATGATCGCCTGGGCGGATCTCAGCTACGAGGAGACGGCGCGGGCACTTGGCGTCCCCATCGGCACGGTGCGCTCGCGGCTGCACCGTGCCAGGAGAAAGACCCGCGAGGCCCTGGGCGGGGTCGATCCGTCCGCCATCTCGGAGGAGGAGACCGGTCGTGGATGACCTGAAGCTGCTGAGTGAGCTGCGGGCGAACGCGCCCGAGCCCGACGCCGACCGCCTGCGCGCGCTGCGGGCACGTTCTCTGCGCCGCCGCAGCCGGTTCCGGCCCGTGCTCTCGCTGCCGATGGCCGTGACGGCGGCCGTCGCGGTGATCGCGGCGGTGATCGTGGTGGTGAACGACGACGAGCGGCCGGTCGTGCCGCCGTCCGTCACCGTGGAGGCGACGCCGGTGAGCGCGGAGGTGATGCTGAGGAAGGCGGCGCTGACGGCCGAGAAGCGCCGGCCTGAAAGCACTCCTCTCCGTCCCGACCAGTGGCTGTACCGCAAGAGCGTCGTCATGCAGCCCGCCGACGGCTCGGTCGAGGTCCAGGAGTACTGGACGCGCTACGACGGCACCAGGCAGGCGACCCGGATGGGCTCGCGCCCGATGGAGACACGGACCATCGGGCCGGACCCGGGCGACGACGACCTGTCCCCCCGGCAGTACGCGGCCAGGCTGGCCAAGCTGCCCACCGACCCGGACAGGCTGCTGGCCCACGTCAAGGGCGACTTGCACTGGAGGGACAAGCCGGACGCGGAGCGCGGTCTCCACGAGCACCCGGACGCGCGGGCGTTCCGAGTGCTGTCGCTCTACCTTGGCCAGGAGGAGCACATGCCGCCCAAGCTGGAGGCCGCGATCTTCCGCGCCCTCGCCCGGATTCCGGGAGTCCGGGTGGACCTCGGCGTACGCGACGCTGTGGGCAGGTCGGGCATGGGCATCGCCTACGAGGTCGGCAGCCCGGGCTACGGCACGCAGCGCGACGAGAACGGCCAGGTCACCGAGCGGTCCTACGTCATCCTCGACAGCACGACCTATCGCCATCTCGGCATGCGGACGGAATACCTGCAGGACTATCTCATCGGCGGTGAGGTGGCCTTTGAGAAGGGGAGCGTCTTCGCGACCGCCGAGGTCGCGTCGGGAGTCGTCGACGAACCCGGGCAGATCCCTTAGGAAGACGACGCTTCCCTTAGGAAGACGACGCTGGACGGGTTTCCCGGGGAGCCGACGCCAGAGGCACCGAGAAGCGCCGGAGCGGCGTCGTCCGGTAGAGGGTGTGTCGTCAGTCGTCCAGGGCGACGGTGACGCCGCCGGAGAAGACGGAGTCATGGAGTGCGATCGCCTTGATCTTGAAATTCTCGGGAACGTCGAAGATCAGGGTCCCGTTGAAGGCGCGAACGCCCAACCGAGTTTTCTCGAGAACTCGCTCAGGACGAAGAGCCCGCGGCCAGCGCGGTGACCAGGCCGTCGAGCCGGCCGAAGGCCCGGGCCAGGCCCAGGTGGTCGATATGGTCGCGGGACTCGACGATGACGCCGTCGCGTACCCGTGACACGAAGACGCACGGCACCGCGAAGGGACGGCCGCCGGCCGAGCCGACGTAGCTGAACTCGAAGACGACCACCTCGGGATCGGCCGTCTCGTGGACGTGGCCCACGGGCTCGAACCGCTCGGCCCGCGCCTGGCCCGGCCCCTCGGCGAAGTGCCGGCGCAGCTCGGCGCGGGTGCGCAGCGGCGTGTCGCCCAGTGGCGCGAACGGGTGCCGGACGTCGGTCCGCTCGGCGTACAGGCCGGACAGGTGGTCGAGCTCGGCCTCCCGCTCGCGCCCGGTGAGCTCGCCGGCGATCAGGCGGCTGACTCCCGCGGCGACGGCCTGGACGACCTCCGCTGGTGTGTACGGCTGCGGCATGGCATTCTCCCAAATTAACCGTAGTCTGGACTACGGTAAGATTACCGTAGTCCAGACTACGGTTAAAGCCCTGAAGTGAGATCAGAGATCAAAAGGAGGCCGGATGCGGCAGGACGCACGGGAGAACCGGGAACGGATCCTGGCCGCGGCGGAGGCGGTGTTCGGGGAGTACGGTGCCGCCGGATCGACCGAGGAGGTGGCCCGGCGGGCCGCCGTCAGCATCGCCACGGTCTTCCGCCACTTCCCGACCAAGGAGGAGCTGGTCGAGGCGGCGCTGCTACGGCATTTCGAGCAGCTCACCGACCGGGCCCACGCGCTCGTCGCCGACGCCGACCCGGCCGTGGCATGGCGCGCCCTCATACGGACGATGATCGAGACCGGCGCCACCAAACTCACCCTCATCTCCCTGGTGGCCGACCGCGACGAGTTCCCCGCTGGCGCCGTCGCCGCGTCGAACCGGTTGAAGTCCGTGGTCAGCGAGGTCCTGCGCCGGGGACAGGACGCCGGGGCCGTCCGGCCCTCGGTCACGGTCGAGGAGGTCTATCTGCTCATCCGCGGCCTGGCCCAGGCATCGGCGACGACGCGGACCCCGCCCGACACCCTGGCCCGCGCCATCGACGTCGTCCTCACCGGCCTGTCGCGGCCCGGCCGGCCGGCACCCACCCCCGCCTGACCGGCCATGCGCGAGACCGGGAAAACCCCGCCGCAGCACCGGCCGGACATGGTCAGGACGGTGATAAAAGGGATATGTCTTGCTTGATTGCTTTTGGTGTGACGTGTCACTGCGAAAGCAAAAATAGGGGAGCGAAAATCGATCTTCTGCGCTTGGCCTGGCTCGTGATGAAACCTGGCGAGGCTCGCAGGAAACCGGCGGGTTTCGTGGAAAACGGCAACCGCCCCTCGAGTTCGGGATTCCGTACGAAGCTCAGAGCGTCGGCGCAGGTCCTGGCCGGAGAATTCGTCCGTGATGGGCGCCGCCTCCTCGTCCGGCGGTTCGGGGCGTCCCAGGTGAGGGTTCCGCGGGTGCTGTGCTCCTCGGTGACGGCGGCAGGTCCGTATTATTTGTTCCGTGTTCTCAGCCGGTGGTTCCGCCCCTCACCATCACCACAACGTCGATGGGCGTGTTCCCGGACGGCCTCCCTGGTGGAACTTCCCGCTCAGCCTGATCTGGGCGTTGGCCCCGCTGTACACCGCCGGATTCGCGACCCCCTTCATCATCGGACACGCCGCGGTGCAGCTGAAAAGCCGGATCACCGGATTCGCGACCGGTGTCTACGGCGTTCTTCTGCTCGCGTTCGTCGTGATTTCCGGAATTTACAGCGACAATGACCCCGCGACCAAGGAACCACCGGTCGATGTGATCGTGGGAATCATGATCATCGTGGGCTGGCTGGGCGGCACGGTGCACGCGTTCATCCTTCGGCCATCCGTCTTCCGTACCCGGCCGGCGGTTCACCCCCCTCCGGGGGCCTGGCAGTACAACCCCGTGCCGCCGCCTCACCACCGGGCTCCGATGCCCCCGACCTCGCCCTATCAGGCTCCTGCCTCCCGGCCCTACCAGGCTCACCCGACCCCGACCCCGACCCCGACTTCACCCCCCGCTCCGACCCCATCCTTTTCCCCGTCCCCCCAGTATCCGGCGGACACCGCATCCGGCTCCCGTCCCTTCGGCGAGATCGGGCCGTACCGGCTGGATCGGAAGATCGGTGAAGGGGGGCAGGGAGCGGTCTACCTTGCGCACGGTCCGGGCGGGCAGCCGGTGGCGGTCAAGGTGCTGCACAGCCGGATCATCGGTGGCGCGGCCGAACGCGAGAGTTTCGTCAAGGAGGCCGCCATGGCCCAGCGGGTGCGTCCTTTCGCCACGGCCAAGGTGATCGACGTCGGCGTCATGGGGGACGTGGCCTACATCGTCAGCGAGTACGTGCCCGGTCCGTCACTGGAACGGCTGGTCAGACAGGGAGGGCCGAGGGGCGGCGACAGCCTGACCCGGCTGGCCATCGGGACGGCGGGAGCGCTGGCGGGTATTCACGCCGCGGGCATCGTGCACCGGGATTTCAAACCGGCCAATGTCCTGCTCGGCCCGGACGGTCCCCGAGTGATCGACTTCGGGATCGCCAGGGCGCTGGACCAGGTCACGATGACCTCGGGCGTCCTCAAGGGCACCATGGCCTACATGTCTCCCGAGCAGATCTCCGGCGAGCACGTCGGCCCGGCCTCCGACGTTTTCAGCTGGGCCGCGACCATGCTCTTCGGCGCCACGGGCAGACACGCCTTCGACGCCGGCTCCACGCCTCTCGTCTACCGGAAGATCGTCGCTCATCATCCGGATCTGTCCGTGCTGCCGTCGGCGCTCCAGGCTCCGCTGGCCGCCTGCCTCGCCAAGGATCCGGGTGGCCGGCCGACGGCCGCCGAGGTGATGATGCTGATCACCAGCTGACCCGGGACAGCGCCTCGGCGTACAGATGGACCGGCCTCGTCACCCGATCGACGACGCCGGGCAGCGCAGGCAGGTCCCGTATGAACGGCAGGAGACGGTGAAAGACCTCGTCGGCGCGTTGCGGACGCCGGTCGGGTTCTCGCTCCAGCAGTGCCATCACCAACTCGGCGAGCTCCTTCGGCACCGCGGCTCCCAGCGGTGCCGAAGGGAGGCCGAGATGTCCGCCCGTCTCGGTGACGAAGCCCGTCGACCGGACGACCCGGCGGCCGGTGAGCATCTCGTGGAGGACGCATCCCGCCGAGTACAGGTCGGTCAGCGCGCTGGTCCTGCCCTCGCGGAACTGCTCGGGAGCCATGTACGGCTCGGTTCCCGGTGCCTCCATCGTCCCGGTGATCACTGAGAAGTCAGGCGACCCTTGGACCGTCGCGACACCGAAATCCAGGACGACGAGGGTCGCGTCGCGGCAGAGCATGAGGTTGCCCGGCTTCAGATCCCGATGAACGAGCGAGCGAGCGTGCGCCGCCGACAGCACGGCGCACAGCTGTGCTCCGATCAGAGCGGCCCATGAGACGGGGAGCCTCTCGTGCGCGTCGAGCACGTGCGTGACGGGCCAGCCGTCGACGAACTCCATCACCAGGAAGAACCCGTAGTCGTCCTGTCCGAAGTCGTGGACCGCCGGCACTCCGGGATGGCGGAGCGAGGCCATGATCCGGGCCTCGCGCCTGAACCGCCGGACGGTCTCCTCGGTGAGCCTGTCGCGCCGGACACGCTTGACGGCCACCTTGCGGTTAAGGTGACGGTCGACCCCCTGCCAGATCTCCCCCATACCGCCCCGGCCCACCGGCTGCTGTAGCTCGTAGCGCTGCGCGACCAACATGGGACTCCGATTGTCAGGGGTCAGACATCGGTCGACCGTTGGGGAGATAACCGGATCCGGATCTTACCGGTGGTGGTGTGGAAGTACATCCGGCACCGCCCCTCTGATCAGGTCGGTGTCGGTGTTAGTGCACAAGGAACCCCGGTACTTCAGCCGCACATCCGGATCTTGGCTTGAACTGGCCGGTTCGGATGTCTGGGACATGGCCATCAGGAGGTGAGACGGGAGAGGAACTCCTGGGTTTCCGGGTCCGTGGAGTAGACGAACGTGCCGATCATTCCCCGGGTCAGCAGCACCTTGTAGGTGTTGCGGATCAGTCGATCCGCCTGCTCGTCGGTGGTTCCCCGGGTGAGCGCGGGATCCTTGCTGAACGCTCTCCTTGTATGGAGCCTGCCGTCCCGGACGACGAGATCGGGTCCGATGATCACACCGTTCCAGTCGTACTCGAATCCCTGGGCTGTGTAGACACAGCCGACCTGCTCGAACCCTCCGTCCAGGGTCGCCCACAGCGCGCTCGCGGGTGCGCTGCCCACGGCCCTCTCCTCTTTGACGTTCCACGGACGGGACCAGTCACCGATCCGTACGTCATGAACGAGCGTGTCGTCGCTGTTCGGCTTGCTCCACGGCCAGCAGAAGCCGGCGGTCATGCGCGCCGAGTAGCCCTCACCCAGTTTCGAGCGCAACAGGGCCTCGAGCTCCTGCGGCGACTCCACCGGAGACACCACGAAGTGGTCGTCTCCCGACCACCGAACGGGGTGGTCACCCCGTAGGCCGAGGAGGTGAAGCACCCACTCCTCGTAGGCGCGGCTGCCTCCGCAGCGGAACTGCCCGTCGAGCGAGATCTCGTGAACGCGGAGGCCCCGAGCTTCGGCATGCTCCCTGATCTCGGCGGCGGTGCCCATCTCGCCGGGCCGCACGACCTGGTGTTCGTCCAGCAGGAAGACGGGAACGCGGGCGGCGTCGATCAACTCGTCGACCTGACGGCGGTCGCTGCGCAGGCGCGCGGGCGTGTAGCGGTTCTGCGAGGTCTCACGCAGCCGGTGGGACTCGTCGCAGATGAGAACTTCGAGGCCGTTCTGCTCGGCGGTCGTGAAGCTGTTGAAGTACTTGAAGAGGCTCTTCACCTTCGAGGAGCCCTTGCCCGGAACCCTGCGCAGCGTCTCGGTGAACGACCGTGATCCGGTCGCGTGCAGGACCGCCCGCCCCTGCCTCGACAGCTCACCCAGCAGGGAGAGCGCGATGACGCTCTTACCGCTTCCAGGTCCACCGGTGACGATGACGACTTCCTTCGAGTCCGCCCGGCGAGCTCTGTCCACGGCGTTCAGGACGATCTCGTACGCGAGACGCTGCTCCGCCAGCAGGACGAACTGCTCCCGGTCCTTGATCTCCTGGGCGGCCAGCTTGAGAAGCTGCTTGGAGGGACGCACCGCACTGGTGAGCAACCGGTCGGCCGCGTCCGCGCCGGACTCGGGAGCGAACTGATCGCGAAGGTAGGTGAGGAAGGCGCCTCGCCGAGACTTGGTGAACAGGCGGCTCCGCTCGTCCTGCTCCCGCGTGTAAAGATCCTGGATGTCGAGGTCGGCCGCGTTGTGGAGGTAGGCCACGCCCCTGAGCGCGTCATCCCGACCCTCCAGAGCACCGACGAAGTCGGCGAGGTAGTCGCAGTAACCCCGCACCTGGAGTGCGGGGTGCAGCTTGGGACCGCCCGGCATGCCCTCGACCAGCACGAGCTTCGGATCCTCCTCGAAGAGCTCGGCCTGGCTCCACTGCTTCAGCTCCACCACCACGTAGGCGTCGCCGCCGGTGCGGCGGTCCACTCCCGCGAGCACGACATCGGCCCGCATGCTGGTCAGCGGGAGCTGGTATTCGACCAGCATCTCGACGTCACCCAGCCCGGCGCCGACCAGGTCGCGGGCGAGGATGGGCAGGCTGCGATCCCAGGACCTGCGCTCGGCCTCGGAGGTGTTGACGCGCACCGTTCTTCTGAGATGCTCGGCGATGACCTCGCTGAGCCGTTGTTCGGGGACCGAACCGTCGGTCGCCAGCTTGGCCAGACTTTCGGCGGAGTGCCGAAATGCCGTCACGGACCTACCCCCAGGCAGCACGAGAGACTCGTGCGGTATGGGAGCGTGTCCGCGATCAGAGGATCGGCGGAAGCCCGTCGGGCCGCATCACTACGCCCGGCACATTACCGCGATCATCCGACAAAATCAGGCGAGCGGCGGCGCCTTCCTGGCGGACCCCCGGTAAGCCTCCACGCTGTAGCGCTGCTCGCTCTGGTCGAGCTTCGCGTGGGCGGCTTCGACGAGATCGACGTTGAGCACATCGGCGAGCCGGGTCAGATAGACCATGACGTCGGCGAGTTCGGAGCGCAGGCGCCCGGCGGCCTCCGGATCCTCCATGGTGCGCGCGGACTCCTCGGGAGTGAGCCACTGCAGCTCCCCGAGGAGCTCCCCGACCTCCCCCGCCAGGGCCATGGCCAGGTTCTTCGGCGTGTGGAACCGCTCCCACGCCCTGTCGTGCGCGAACCGTCGCAACCTGTCGGCCAGTTCCTCAAGCTCCGTCATGGAAGCACGCTACAAGTCGCGGAAACCAGGGGCCGAACAACCCAGTACAGTCTCCGGGATTCCGACAGACCAAGGAGGGCCGGATGGGGCGCGAGGTGGGTCACGACTCCCGGACGCTCTGTGCGATCCTGCTGAATCCCGCACTCCGTCCCGCTCCTGAGACCATCTCGTACCGCAATCTTGGTTGTGCTCTCCCCCTGGTGGGCTGCGGGCGGATCCGGCTGGCGAACCTGTTGGACGTTCCCACCAAGGACCAGGTCCAGCTGGGCGCCACAGTGATCGAGGCGTTCGAGGTGGCCCGGTCTCGGGCTCTGCTCGCCGAGGCGGTTCTCGCCGCCGACGAGATTCTGTTCGCCTGGGGGGCGAACCGGGTCACCGGCCGCACCGGCGTCGTGTTGCGGGAGCAGGTGTCCTGGTTGCGTCGGCACTTGAAGGACACCGGGGTCCGCCGGACCTGGATGGTGGCGGGCACCCCGCGCCATCCCTCCCGCTGGCGGCAGTACGTCGGACCGGAGAAAGCGCGGGTGGAGGGCAGCACCTTCGAGGACCGCCTGGCGAAGGTGCTGGCCGCGCACCCGCTCGAATAGCGAGCTGATCGCGGTCTTGGCCGCGGTGACTCACGTACGGACTCGGTTGTCACCGCAACTCCCCGCATGTGAAAACTCCTGGAGGGCGACAGGCGAGAATGCCCAACCCGAGTAGCACGCCTTCGAGGTTTTTTGTCCTGAATTCGACTGTTTCAAGAACTCTGTTGGCCATAAAAGGACCTGGTGGCTGAATCCTGATGATCAGGACGGCAAAGCGAGGTAGTTTTTCCGCATAACAGAGTTTCGAGTGGGCCGGTGGAGGCGGATCGAGTGGTCATCGACGGTCGCTACGAGCTGGATACTCTCCCTCTGGGACAGGGCGGGATGGGCGAGGTCTACGGGGCCTATGACCAGAAGCTCGACCGCAGGGTCGCCGTCAAACTGCTCCGCTTCCCCTACGGCAAGCACGACGAGGGGTTGGTCAAGCGTTTCCTCCACGAGGCGCGGATCATGGCCAAGCTGGAGCATCCGGGCACACCGCCTATCCACGACGTCGGTGTCTTCGAGGACCCGAAGATCGGGCCCCGGCCGTTCATGGTGATGCAGTTCGTCGAGGGCGCCACGGTGGACCACATCCTGGGGGAACACGGGGTGCTCCCCGTCAGCTGGGCCGTAGGGATCGCCGCGCAGGTCGCAGCCGTGCTGTGCGCCGCGCACGAGCGGGGTGTCTTCCACCGTGACCTCAAGCCGTCGAACCTGATGGTCTGCCCCGACGGCACCGTCAAGGTGCTGGACTTCGGCCTGGCCATGTTCCACGACCCCGAGTTGTCCAGGCTTACCCGAACCGGCACCATTTTGGGCACCCCCCTCTACATGTCGCCGGAGCAGGTCCGGGGCGCGGTGGTCACCCCACAGAGCGATCTCTACTCCCTCGGCCTGGTCCTGCACGAGATGCTCACCGGGGAGCGGGTGTTCGACGGGAACTCGGAATACCGCATCTTCGAGCGACAGGTGCACGAGGCCGCTCCCTCGGTGCGGGAGCACCGCTCCGACGTGCCGGCTGAACTGGACCGGCTCGTGCTGCGACTGCTGGCCAAGCGTGCGGAGAATCGACCGGCTCGGGCGGAGCTCCTGCACACCGCCCTGCTCCCCTTCGTGGACGAGGTGGGACCGCTGCCCGGGGTGACGAGCCCCGGCACCAGCCCGGTGCAGATGTACGCGGAGGTCGTCAGGCGCATCACCGCCCCCGGGAATCTGCGGTCAACAGCCGGTGTGTCTGAGCCGCCCCGACAGGCCGACCCCGAAGACTTCAGCAGGGAGGACCTGGCCCAGGCCCGGAGCGAGGCCGAGGCGCTGGCGAAGGCGTCACGTTACGGCCAGGCGGTCGAGGTGCTCGACGCCGTCGTGGCCCCCGCCAGCCGGATGGCCGGCCCTCTCGACGAAGAGGTGCTCGCCATGCGCCTGCGCCTGGGGGAGGTGCTCTTCGAGGGCGGTGACTACCGCCGGGCGGCCCCGGTCTTCGGGGAGCTACGCGTTGACCTGACGCGCAAGCACGGTCCGCACGACGAGGGAGTGTTGCACTGCCATCGGCAGGAGGCGACCTGCAAGGCGCTCATGGGGGAGACAGGACAGGCGCTGAGGATGTTGAGGAGCCTGCTAGTCCAGGAGCAGGCCGTCTTCGGGAGGCACGATCACCGGCCGCTGGAGCTGAGACGGCAGATCGGCCTCCTCGAGCTCGGCGCGGGTGACACCGAACGAGCCCGGCACACCCTGTCCAACCTGCTGGAGGATCTCGTCAGGCTCCACGGATCCGATCACCCCGACACGGTCAAGGTCCGGGACGGACTCGCGCGTCTCTCCGTGTGAGGTGCTGCCAAGGGGGCTCGTAGAGCGCACAGCAAAACTCAGTGAGCTAAGTACACAGTTTTTCTTGTGGAAAACCCAGTTTTGTGTGTACGTTTTACTTGAGCTTGGGAAATTCTATTGCCGTCTGCGGCAATGGGAGAACCGCACGCCCTATTCGTGAGACATGTACGCCTTTGGTGTCTTTGTCTGATTTGTGAACTCGAATCAACTGTAACCGGAATTGGTAGTTGCGGTCCATCGAGGATCGGCCCAAAGTCCTTCTAGTCGGACCAAAGCCTCCAAAGAGTATTTCGGCTACTTATTTGTTTATGGACAGACCGAAAGGGTTGTAAGCGCTGTGAGATGTCTACCCCGTCCTGTTCGCGGGACCTCGCGATGACGGGGGCCAAGCTGGAGGAGCTCACTCCCGGCGCCCTCGTCGGCGGGGTGACACCGGACGGGGACATCACCGTCGTCGCGGTCAAGTGGTACGGCTCGGGCGCGGTCAACCTCACCTACAAGACCGGCACCGGCCAGGTGACCGAGCAACTCCTCTACCGGGACGACGAAGCCCGGCTCACCCTGCGCAGGGCGTCCGCCGCCTACGGGTTTGACGGCGACGGCGCGCTGTTCAAGCTCGCCGCCGAGGCGCTCCGCATCCGGATGGCCGCCCGGTTCGACCCGATGCTCGCGGTGACCACCAGCGACCTGGAGCCGCTACCGCATCAGATCCAGGCGGTCTACGGCGAGCTGCTCGACCGCACCCCGCTCCGCTTCGTCCTCGCCGACGACCCCGGTGCGGGGAAGACCATCATGGCCGGTCTCTACATCAAGGAGCTGATGCTCCGGGGCGATGTGGAACGATGCATGATCGTCGCGCCGGGAGGTTTGGTCGAGCAGTGGCAGGAAGAGCTGCTGGAGAAGTTCGGCCTCCGGTTCGAGCAGCTCACCCGCCAGCTCATCGACGCCCAGCTCGACGCGAATGTCTTCGACAGCCAGCCGCTGCTCATCGCGCGGATGGACCAGCTCTCCCGCAGCGAGGAGCTGCAGGTCCAGCTCGCCCGTAGCGACTGGGACCTCGTCGTGGTCGACGAGGCCCACCGGATGTCCGCCCGCTACTTCGGCGACGAGCTGAAGAAGACCAGGCGCTACCAGCTCGGCGAGCTGCTCGGCGGGCACGCCCGCCACCTGCTGCTGATGACCGCGACCCCGCACGCCGGCAGCGAGGCCGACTTCCAGCTCTTCATGGGCCTGCTCGACTCCGACCGCTTCGAGGGCAAATACCGGGAGGGCCTCAGCTCCGCCGACACCGACGGCCTGATGCGCCGCATGGTCAAGGAGGACCTGCTCACCTTCGAGGGCAAGCCGCTCTTCCCCGAGCGCCGCGCCTACACCGTCCCGTACGAGCTGTCGGAGGCCGAGGACGAGCTGTACGGGGTCGTCACCGACTACGTTCGCGAGCAGATGGGCCGGGCCCAGCAGCTCGCCGCCCGGGGCGAGGGCCGGCGCGGCAACACCGTCGGCTTCGCGCTCACCGTGCTGCAGCGCCGCCTCGCCTCCAGCCCGGAGGCGATCCTCCGCTCCCTGGAGCGCCGCCACAAGCGGCTCGGCAGGCTCCGCCAGGAGCTGGCCGCCGGGACGAGCCCGATGGAGGGCCGCCTCAAGGACCGGCTCGCGGGTCTGCTGGGCAAGGCTCCCGAGGCCCTCGACGCCGACCTCGACGACCTGTCCAGCACCGAGGTCGAGGAGCTGGAGGACGACGTCGTCGACGCCGCGACCACCGCGCAGACGATCGCCGAGCTCGACAAGGAGCTCGGCCTCCTCGTGGACCTGGTCGAGCTGGCCCGCCGGGTGCGTAACTCCGGCACCGACCGGAAGTGGAGCGAGCTGTCCGAGCTGCTCCAAGGCAACACCCTGATCCGCGACAGCGACGGCACCCCCCGCAAGCTCATCGTGTTCACCGAGCACAAGGACACCCTCGAGTACCTAGCCGAGCGGATCCGCGGCCTGATCGGCCGGGAGGAGGCCGTGGTCGTCATCCATGGCGGTGTCTCCCGCGACCAGCGCCGCCGCGTCAAGGAGCTGTTCACCCAGGACCCGGAGTGTCGGATCCTGGTCGCCACCGACGCTGCGGGTGAGGGGCTGAACCTCCAGCGGGCCCACCTCATGGTCAATTACGACCTGCCGTGGAACCCCAACCGGATCGAGCAGCGCTTCGGCCGGATCCACCGCATCGGCCAGACCGAGGTCTGCCACCTGTGGAACCTCGTCGCCATCGGCACCCGCGAGGGCGACGTCTTCTACCGGCTGCTGGAGAAGATCGAGGAGCAGCGCCGCGCCTACAAGGGCAAGGTCTTCGACGTCCTGGGCGAGGCGTTCCAGGAGGAGCCGCTGCGCAAACTCCTGATGGAGGCCATCCAGTACGGGGACAGGCCGGAGGTCCGCGACCGGCTCAACCAGGTCATCGACGCCTCGGTCGGCGACGGCCTCGACCGGCTGATGGCCGAGCGCGCGCTGGCCCACCAGCGGCTGGGCGAGACCGACGTCGCCGAGTGGCGGCTGCGGATGGAGGAGGCCCAAGCCCGGCGACTGCAGCCGCACTACGTCAGGGCGTTCTTCCTCGCCGCCTTCAAGCTGCTCGGGGGGCGCGTCGCCGAACGCGAGTCCGGCCGCTACGAGATCAAGCACGTCCCCGGCGACCTGCTGACGCACGACCGGCAGATCAGGGTGGGCGTCCCGGTGCTGCGCCGCTACGAGCGCGTCACCTTCGCCCGCGAGCTGGTCAGGCCCGCGGGCCGCCCCCGCGCCGACCTGCTCGCGCCCGGCCACCCGCTGCTCGACGCGGTGGTCTCACTGGTCGTCGAGCGGTACGGCACGCAGCTCAAGCAGGGCGCGCTGCTGGTCGACCGCCGGGACGCGGGGGAGGAGCCGCATCTGCTGGCCGCCGTCTCCCAGGAGGTCGCCGACGGCCACGACCGGATCGTCAGCAAGCGCTTCGACTTCGTGGAGATCGGCCCCTCCACCGCCCGTACGGCCGGCGCCGCCCCCTACCTCGACTACGTGCCCGCCTCGGCGGAGGAGCGGCACCTGGTGACCGGGGTGCTGGAGGAGGGCTGGCTGGCGAGCGGGGTGGAGGACCTCGCCGTCGGCTGGGCCGTCGAGAACGGCCTGGCCTCGTTCGTCGACGAGCTCAGGACGAGGCTGGCGGCGGAGACCGCCCGCACTCGCGGCCTGGTACGGCAGCGGCTCCTCCAGGAGATCAACTACTGGGACACCCGGCACGCCGACCTGCTGGACGCCGAGCTGACCGGCAAGCAGCTCAAGATCCGTCCGGAGACCGCCGCCCGGCGGGCCAGGGACCTGGAGGCTCGGCTCCGCCGCCGGATGGAGCAACTCGACCGGGGCGAGCTGCTCCAAGTCCGGCCCCCGCAGGTGGCGGGCGGCGCGCTGGTCGTCCCGCAGGGCCTGCTCGACAGGCTGGCCGGGCTCCGCGCCGACCCGGCGACGGCGTACGCGCGGGAGACGGCCGAGGTGGAGCGGCGCGCGGTGGACCGGGTGCTGGACGAGGAACGCAAACTCGGCCGGCTGCCCGAGGAGATGGCGCACAACAACCCCGGCTACGACATCCGCTCCCGGACGGTGGACGACCACTGGGTCTTCCTCGAGGTCAAGGGCCGGATCGCCGGGGCGAAGGACTTCCACGTCACCCGGACCGAGGTGCTGAACGGCAAGAACGCGGGCCGGTCCTTCCGGCTCGCCCTGGTGAGCGTGCACCCGGACGGCCCGGCACACGACGAGGTCCGCTACCTCGTCGACCCGTTCAGGGACGTGGACTTCGGCGACTTCGTCGCCACCGACCTCGGTGGCGACTGGAACAAGGAATGGGCACGAGGAGGAGCACCGGTATGAACACTGGTACGGGTTCTGAGGGATACCGGCGCAAGCTGATCGAGGTAGCCCTTCCGCTGGAGGAGATCAACAAGCAGTCGGCCCGCGAGAAGTCGATCCGGCACGGTCATCCGTCGACCCTGCACCTGTGGTGGGCCCGCCGTCCGCTGGCCGCCTGCCGGGCGGTGCTCTTCGCCCAGCTCGTGGATGACCCATCCTCGCGGCCGGAGGAGTTTCCGACGGAGGAGGACCAGGCGCTGGAGCGCAAGCGCCTGTTCAACATCATCGAGCGGCTGGTCGACTGGGACAATATCAACGACAAGGCCCTGTACGCGGAGGCCAAGGCCGAGATCTGGAAGTCCTGCGATGGCAATCCGCCGCCGATCCTTGACCCGTTCGCGGGGGGCGGCTCGATTCCCCTGGAGGCACAGCGGCTTGGGCTGGAGGCGCATGCCTCCGACCTGAACCCGATCCCGGTGCTCATCAACAAGGCACTGATCGAGATCCCGCCGAAGTGGGCAGGGCAGCCTCCGGTGTTCCCTGGAGCGGCCGAATCCCGGATGGGTGACTGGCCTGGTGCTACCGGCCTTGCCGAGGACGTCCGTCGCTACGGGAAGTGGATGCGCGACGAGGCTGAGAAGCGTATTGGCCATCTATACCCCAAGGCCAAGCTGGCGGATGGCACGGAAGCCAACGTCATCGCTTGGATCTGGGCGCGTACGGTCACCTGCCCCAACCCCGCGTGTGGCGGCACTATGCCGCTGGTGCGCTCTTTCTGGCTCGGAAAGAAGAAAGGGAAAGAGCGCTATATCGAGCCAATTGTTGAGGGAAAGCGTGTCCGCTTTGAAATCCGGGGACCTGTAGGTCAGGCACAGGAAGGTACTGTTGCCCGCACTGGTGCTGTCTGTCTTATATGTAATACTCCGGCGCCGCTCTCTTACCTTCGAGAGGAAGGGAGGGGGGGACGGATGGCTGCTCAGTTGATGGCGGTTGCCGCAGAAGGTCCGCGGATGCGCTATTACCTTGCTCCAACTCAGGAGCAAGAGCAGGTTGCTCAGGTGTCAAGCCCTGCTGGCATGCCGGATGGAGAGATTCCAGATAATCCTCGTTGGTTTTCGCCGCCGCTTTTTGGCCTAACGACATATACTGACCTGTTTACTCCTAGGCAACTCGTTGCTCTTTCTGTATTCGGTGATCTCATTTCTGAAGCTCACGAAAAAGCGCGAATTGACGCTCTTGCTACCGGGTTTTCCCAAGGCGATGCCCTTGCCCGGGGAGGCAATGATGCCCAAGCTTACGCAGAAGCGGTCGCGACATACCTCGCTCTCGCGGTGAGCCGAGTAACCACGAGTCTCACCAGTCTTGCTACGTGGAACCCTGCACCGAGTAAGGAAGGTATCACTGGGCCATTTCGCCGCCATGCTCTACCAATGGCGTGGGACTTTGCGGAAGCAAACGCTCTGCTTGCGGGCCAACCTTCGGAGTTGCTGACAAGTGCCGAATGGATAGCGCGAGCCATAGACCTTCTTCCTCTTGGGGTAGGAAATGCGCGCCAGGTGAGCGCTGCTGGCCGTGATTATGACTCGATTCTTGTGTCGACCGACCCGCCTTACTATGACAATATTGGATATGCGGACCTCTCGGACTACTTCTATGTCTGGCTGCGGCGTTCACTTGGGCCTATATTCCCTGATCTTTTTGGAACGCTACTGACTCCCAAGGTCGACGAACTCATTGCCAATCCATATAGGCATGGCAGCAAAGTTGAGGCAACACAATTTTTTGAAGACGGTTTTAGGCAGGTTTTCTCTAGAATTCGAAAAGGGGCATCAGGGGACTTTCCAATGACCGTCTTTTATGCTTTCAAGCAGTCTGAGACCGATGATAGTGGCGAAGCTTCAACGGGTTGGGAGACTCTACTCGAAGGAATGATTCGTTCAGGCTGGCGGGTCGTTGCGACTTGGCCAATTCGTACTGAGCGGAGCGGTCGCATGATCAGTGTTGGAACTAATGCGCTCGCCTCTTCGGTGGTACTGGCGTGTTTGCCTCGGCTTAAAACTGCAGGAACGATCGATCGGCGAGGACTAATTAGCGCGCTTAAGGTAAAACTCCCTGATGCGTTGCGTGATCTTCAACAGGGCGGTATCGCACCAGTAGATCTCGCGCAAGCGGCGATTGGGCCAGGAATGGCGGTATTCTCCCAATATGCGCAGGTAAACGAGGCCAATGGTTCTCCAATGCGAGTCCGCGCGGCACTGATTCTGATCAACCAACTCCTCGCCGAGGTGTTGTCCGAGCAAGATAATGACTTCGATTCCGACACCCGTTTCTGCATCAACTGGTTCGAGATTCACGGCTTCGATGAGGGCAAGTTCGGAGATGCTGAATCGATTTCCAAGGCCATGGACACTTCCGTAGCGGGCCTCGATCGTTCGGGGGTGCTTAAATCCCGCGCCGGAATTGTGCAGCTCTTCAGCCCGGGAGAGCTTCCATCCCTCTACGACCCGGAGGCCGATGACCGGATCTCGGTCTGGGAGGTGGTCATGCACCTGGCCAAGCGACTGGATGAACAGGGCATCGGTGCGGCCGGGCAGTTGATGGCCGCCGCGAAGCTCAGGATTGACCTCGACACTGCTAAAGAGCTGGCCTACCGGCTCTTCGCGATCTGCGAGCGGCGCAACTGGGCCAAGACCGCCCTGCTCTTCAACGCCCTCGGCTCCGAGTGGCGGGAGATCGAGAATGCGGCGCGTACCGCCGCGCCGGTCGGGAGCGGTCAGGGCATGTTCGACTTCACCCCTGAGGAGGGCTGACGACATGGCGCTGAGCAACAGGGACAGGATCGGCCGTGGGCTGGAGATTCTCGGGAAGGGGCTTGAGCCGTTTGTCGAGATGATGATGAGCATGGCCACGACAGGGAGCCACGACTGGCTTCAGGTCATTGAGGCACGGGACGCCGTCAAGCACGGCGTGAATAAGACCTACGAGAAGACCGATGTGCGTTTCCTGCTCCGTGTCATCACCGAGGAGTGGCGGGTCTTCAAGGACAGGCTCTCACGGGGAGAGCAGAACTTCGCGAGCGAGTTACGCGAGGTCGGCAACAAGTGGGCACACACTAAGCCGTTCTCCGGTGATGATACCTACCGTGCTCTCGACACGATGGAGCGGCTGCTGATCGCGGTTGGCGCCATGGACCGGGCCGACGAGGTGCGTAAGCTTCGGCTGGACCAGCAGCGGAGCCTCTACGACGGTGAGACCCGTAAGGCCGCCCAGTCCGTGACCTCCATGCCCAGCATCGAGGCCAACGGGCTCAAGCCTTGGCGGGACGTCATCACCCCGCACGCGGACGTGCAGGTGGGCAAGCTGGACGCCGCCGAGTTCGCCGCCGACCTGCACATGGTCTCCATCGGGGAGAGCACCAGCCGGGAGTATGCTGACCCGATTCAGTTCTTTCGCCGCACCTACCTCACCGAGGGTCTGAAGGACCTGCTGCAGCGAGCGGTTGCCCGGGTCGGCAAGGACTCGAACGCCACCCCGGTCTGGAACCTGCAGACCAACTTCGGCGGTGGCAAGACCCACTCGATGCTGGCCCTGTGGCACATCTTCTCCGGGAAGCCGTTGCACGAGTTCCCGCAGGAGGTCGTTGACCTGTTCGCGGACACGGACATCAGCGCAATCGGCAGCCAAGTCCAACGGGCCGCGCTCGTCGGCAACCACATCGACCCGAGCGCTGGGAAGCTTCACGAGGACGGCGTCCACACTCACACCCTCTGGGGTGAGCTGGCTTGGCAACTCGGTGGGCGCAAGGCGTACGAGATCGTCCGGGAGGCCGATGAGGCGCACACCAACCCCGGTGACGCGCTTCGGCAGCTCATCGCGGCCTACTCACCGTGTCTGATCCTGATCGACGAGTGGGTGGCCTACGGTCGGCAGCTCTACGGCCGCGACGACTTGCTGGCCGGGACGTTCGACACCCAGTTCACCTTCGCGCAGACCATCACCGAGGCGGTCAAGGCCGTGCCGGGCGCGCTGCTGGTCGTCTCCATCCCCGCCTCCAGTCACAAGGAGACGGAAGAGGGGATCATGGGTAGCGCGCTGGAGGTCGGCGGGGTCAACGGCCAGGCCGCGCTGGACCGGCTGCAGAACGTGATCCGCCGGGTGGCGCTGCAATGGCAGCCCGCGCGGGCGCATGAGTCCTTTGAGATCGTCCGTCGTCGCCTCTTCGAGGAGCCCAACGCTCAGGCAAAGGCCGAGATCGCGGCCATCGCCAAGCAGTTCTGGAAGTTCTACAACGACCACAAGGGTGAGTTTCCGCGCGGGTGTTCCGAGGTCTCCTACGAGAAACGGATCATCGACGCCTACCCGATCCACCCTGAGCTCTTCGACCGGCTCTACGGGGACTGGTCGACGCTGGATCGGTTTCAGCGCACCCGGGGCGTGCTCCGGTTGATGAGCATCGTCATCCAGCAGCTTTGGCAGGCCCAGGACGCTGGACCGCTGATCATGCCGGGCTCGCTGCCGCTCAACCATCCGGCCGTGGTCAGCGAGCTGACGCAGTATCTCCAGGACAACTGGAAGACCATCATCGAGACCGACGTCGACAGCGAGACGGCCACGCCGGTCCAGATCGACAAGGAACGGACCGTCTTCGGCAAGCGGGCACTCACTCGCCGGCTGGCCAGAACGCTCTTCTTCGGTTCCGCTCCTACGCTGACCAAGCAGCACAAGGGTATCGAGCAGCAGAACATCCGGCTTGGCGTGGCCATCCCTGGCGATATCGTCGGCAACTTCGGCTCCGCGCTGCATGTGCTCAGCGACCGGGCCACCTTCCTCTACGTGGACGGTGCCCGCTACTGGTACGACACCCAGGCATCGGTCACCCGTACGGCCAAGGACTACGCCGAGCGGCTGCACAAGGAGGACGTCTGGCTGGAGATCGTCACGCGACTGCGGGCTAAGGAGCTTAAGTCTCGTGGTGACTTTTCCGCCGTGCATGTCACCGACGACAGCAACGATGTTCCGGACACCGGTGACGCACGACTGGTCATACTGCATCCGAGCGTCGTCCACGCCAAGAACGACAACAACTCCTCAGCGCGTCTCCTCGCCCAAAAGGTGCTCGATAAGCGGGGCAGCGCGCAGCGGATCAACCGCAACATGCTCATCTTCCTAGCCGGCGACGCCAAGCGGATGGAGGAACTGTCGGACGCCGTACGGGAGCTTCTGGCCTGGCGGAACATCACGGGGCGCAAGGACGAGCTTGATCTCACCGTCCAACAGATCAAGCAGGTGGAGACCCGGCTGGCCAATGCTAACCAGGCCGTCGAACTGCGGATCCGTGAGACCTACTACTGGGTGTTCGTCCCTGACCAGCAACCCGGTGGCCACATCACCTGGCAGGTCGAGAAAGCTGACGGTGGCAAGGACCGGCTGGCTGAGCGGGTCAGTGTCAAGCTGAAGCAGCGCGACATGCTCCGGGTGGTCCAGGCCGCGTCGGTGATCCGAGGGAACCTGGACCGGGAACTGGCCAGCGTCTGGGAGCGGGGCTACATCTCGGTCAAGGAGTTGTGGGACTACTACTGTCGCTACCCCTACCTGCCGAGGCTCCGAGACCGCGAAGTGCTGGATGGCGGGATCGCAGCCGGGCCCGATGAGATGGATTGGGAGCGCACCGGGTTCGCCCTCGCCACCGGTTACGACGGTCAGCGGTTCGAGGGACTGGCCCTGCCGCCGAACAGCAGGTTTGGGCAGATTACAGACAGCACGTTCCTGGTTCGGCCCGACCTAGCTCTGGCCCAACACAATGCCGACGTCGAAGCAAAGGCGAAGGCCGATGCTGCGGCGGCAGCTACTAGCGGGGGGCCGGGCGGTGGAGGCTTGGGTGTCCCCGGCGCGGGCACCGGCTCGCACGGGGTGACGGTCATTATTCCGGAGCCTGGAGGGAAGACCCCGCCACCACCCCCCGGCCCCAAGAACGTCAGGTTCTACGGGAGCGCCACGCTCGACCCGGAGTTCTACCAGAAGAGCTTCACCAAGATGGTCCAGGAGGTCATTCAGCACCTGGCCGCAGTGGAGGGGGCGGAGCTGGAACTCAGCATTGAGATCAACGCCCGCAAGCCGGATGGCTTCCCCGAGGACAAGATTCGCGTCGTCTCGGAGAACGCCCGTGTCCTGAAGTTCGACCAGTTCGGCTTCGAGGACCACTGAGGTCGACGGTGCACCGGCTGCTCTTCAGCAGGTGCACCGTCTTCTAGATAGAAGGAACAGGGCTGAATCCGGCCAAGTAACCGAAGTTCAAAGCGATACCAGACCCCCGACTGATCGCATGGAGCCCGCATGCCGGTGGAGAAAACAGAGCGTTACGTCCAGACCCTGGTGGATCAGATCTCCAGGGGAGAGATCAAACTCCCGGAGATCCAGCGTGGTTACGTCTGGAAACCCACCCAGGTGGCCAAACTGATCGAGTCGCTCTACCGGGGGTATCCCAGCGGGTCGCTGCTGTGCTGGCGCACGTTGGAGGAGCCCGCCACTCGGGACGTCGCGATCGCTGGAGATCAGGCCAACCCTGCCGTGCAGCCGCTCTTCCTGCTCGACGGGCAGCAACGGCTGACCTCGCTCCACCGGGTGCTGAGCGACCACCCCGATGCCCAGATCGTGTTCAACGTCGAGACTGAGGCATTTCAGAACCAGAGTGCGGCGACGGCGAAGGACCCGCGCTGGATCAAGGTTCACGATGTCGTTCGACCCGACGCCAAGCTGTACCGGCTCATCAGTACGACGCAGGCAGCGGTGCCTGGGTTCGATCCAGATCTCATCGGAGAGCGGCTGGGACGGCTAGCCGCCATCCGGAACCGGGCCTTCCACATGGAAATTCTCACGGAGTTTCCCTATGAGGAGATCGCACAGATCTTCGTCCGGGTGAACAGCGGACGCCCGCTCAAGACCAGCGACCTGGCATTGGCGACCCTGTCGGCCCGCTGGACCGGGGTGTTGAAGAAGTTGGAGGACGAGGCGGCCTACTGGGCGCAAAAGCACTACCAGGACCTCGACGTCACCTTTCTGACTCGGGCGCTGACCGGAACCGTTCTGGGCAGGGGTCTGTCCACCTGGTCACATGGCCGACTCGTTGCCGCCACCGACGAGGAACTGGAGAAGGGGTGGGCCGCCGTCCAGCGGGGCCTGCGCCACCTCGTCCCGTTGCTCCGGGAAAATCTGAAGGTCGGCAACAGCAACCTGATCCCCTCTCACGTGGCGCTGCTCCCGCTCATCGTGCTGCTTGGTGAGCGGCCCGACACCGGACTGGACGCCGAAACGGCCAACGGGATTATCTACTGGTTCCTGCTCGCCAGCATCCGCAACCGCTACAGCGGCTCGACCGACACCCGGCTCGGCCAGGACATCCCAGCCGCACGTGGTCCCGAGCCGGTGAAACAACTCCTTGCCAACCTTGGCGTCCGAGGCGCCCACTTCGAGGTGACGGCCCAGGATCTGGTGGGTCGTACGGTCGGGAGTCCTTACTTCTTTCTCAGCTTCCTAGTGGCGAAGAACGCCGGCGCGCAGGACTGGTGGTACGCCACGGAGATCTCCGCGACCGCCGAAGCGGGCCAGAAACTGGAGTATCACCACATCCACCCGCAGGCGACGCTGAAGAACCACCAGAACGGTTACAGCAAGACCGAAATCAACGACCTGGCCAACCTGGCGTTCATCTCCGGCAAGGCCAACCGCAAGATCAGTGACCGCTCGCCCAGCGACTATTTCGTGGACCCGAAGCCACCGCTGCTGACGGAGTCCGAACTCGCGGCGCATTTCGTTCCGTACCAGGAGTCACTCCGCCACGCCGACGCCTACCGCGACTTCCTGGATGCCCGCCGTAATCTTCTCGCCCGAGCTATGACCGGCCTGCTCGACCGCTTCCGGCCCCCGTGGATGGACGAGACCGAGGCGACCTCCGACCCGCTTGCGGGCTGTTCCGTCGAGTTCGTGCTCTACCAGAGCTCCTGGGACACCGGCCAGATCGTAGTCAACGCCAAGGGGGACGGGTTCGGCTGGACCGGGTCATTCAGCTTCGCCGACCTCGAATCCGTGATCCAGGCCGCGGATGGTGGCCTGGACAGCGACTTGGAGATCGCGGGCGTGACCATGCCGGTACGGGTGGAGAGTGACACCGTCACGATCCCCATCGGGCCGTTCCTGGTCTCCGGCACCCTCGACGCCTGGCACAAGATGCTCGAACGCGAGCAGGTCGATGCTCAGCCGCTGTCACAGTGTCCCGTGATCGCTCCCCAGCCGTGGGAAGGCGATTCGGTCTCGTTCCCTGTTACCAGTATCGAATAGTGATCATTATTTAATAGAGGTTATCGGTATGGGATTTAAGAAGGGTGGCGCTCAGGACGAAGGAGCGCCGTCTGGCCGCTACCGTACAGTTTTTCATGCCGACCTGGCGCCGGCTGATGCTTTTGGAATTACAGCCAACGAGTTGCGCTCATGGCTGATTGCGAAGACTAGATACAAAAGCATCGACATCGCCGCCTACGATGCCGGACAGGCGCGGTTGGGCGACGGAATAATACTCCTCCATAATGTCCGGTCGGGCGGGGATGGCGCGCAAACCCGGCACTGGCAGCTTCGCGAGAAGAACGACGGTGGATACTGGCTCAGCTCATTGGTCGTTCATGCGCCGTCGAAGCCGAAGAACCCAAAGCAGCGCACCTGGTTCTGGCTCGATGTCGAATACGTGCGGACCGCCGATGACGACGAGGACTGGAGACCTCCGCGAGCCGGCGTTCCTGGTATAGCCCGGAAATTACTGGCGGCTGTGGACGCTCGTGACCACTGGGCTGCGCTGACCCCAACTCCCACTCTTGTCAGGCCAGACGGAGTTGAGGATCTCCTTGAGATTCTCACCGATGAGGAACGTCGACTCCCCACCGTGGTGGCGTCGTCGCGGGGCCAAACCGTTTTCGATTCGTGGCGCAAGAAGGTTGAGGAGGTAACGAAGTTCCTTCCCGGGGTTGCGAGCCTCTACATCCTCGACCCATTGGCTGAAACCGAATTCAACAAAGCCGTAGGTGGCTCCTTTGAAGTCCGGGGTGGTGCAATAAGAACATATCTTCCCGGTTTGGATCTGGCGATCGACGAGGATGCCGCTCGTCATCGTGTGCTGTCCGAACCACGCATTCAGGAAAACAGTCGCCGCGCCGCGCAGCTTCTTTCGGGGTTTCCGCGGCGACTGGCAGCTGACGGTCGTCTGCCAGGACCTCTGAGCAAACTGGCTCGCACAGCCGGTCTTGTAGCCCCGAGTCCGCCCAGAACGCTTCCTTTGCCGGAGGAGAACGGCGAAACGTCTCTCGAGGCCCTCCGCAAGGAGGTCACGAGTCTTCGTCAGGAGAATGACGAACTTCGGGAACTGTTCGAGATGGTAGGAGACGAGGAGAAGAAGCTTCGGGAAGAGGTTGCCGACTCGCAGAGCGAGATGCTGGATGTCACGGAAGACCTTGAAGCGGCAAATGAGAAGATCGCCGAGCTATCGGACTGGGTCCGCGTCCTACGGAAACGACTTGAGAATACCGGGCGCGTAGCCGAGGCCTATGTGCCGACTGAAGAACCGACCAAGCTTCCCACTCAGTTGCCCGAGGTTCTGGAGTGGCTTGATGATCTCGACCGTGTCGAGTTCACCGGGGACATCGACAAGGTTTGGAAACTCGAAGAGAAGGCGCAGTCTTCGACATGGGCCCAAACTGCTTGGCAGGTCGTTCTTGCGTTTCAGGAATATGCCGACGCAGTGGCCGACGGAAAATTTAATGGCGACTTCCGTAAGTGGTGTGCCGAGCCGCCCTCAGGTGTTGCTGCTGTCTCCGCTGGAAAGGTGAGGCCGGACGAATCAAAGACGGTACACACCAATGTCAAGATGCGTCGTCAGCGAGAGCTGCCTGTCCCGCCTGAGGTGCATTTTTCAGAGCGAATCCACATGTGGGCGCATATTTGCATTGGTGGAGGTGCGGGAATGAGCTCGCCCCGCATGCATTTTTATGACGATGTACACGGAACCGGAAAGATCTACATCGGATATCTCGGCCCCCACCTGGACGTCAAATCGACCAACTGACCATATCGGAAGGCTTTCTTTGATGCGGCCTACGCCGACTCGGAGACGTTTTCCGGAAATTTTTTGTCTCTCGCGACTCTAGGACACTTTCAGGGGAACGCTCCCGTTCTTGGTAGGCGGTTCCCGTCGTTCAGGTGAGCTTGTCGAAGTGGCTGTTCTTGATGCCACTGATGAAAGTGGTCCATTCGTTGCGGCGGAAGATGAGGGTTCCGCCTTCGCGGTTCTTGGTGTCGCGGACGGCGACGGTATCACCGACGAACGCCATCTCGACGCAACTTGCTCCTTCGCCGCTGAGGCTGCTCTTGCGCCAGGGCGCACCGGAGAGGTCAGATTGCTGCATCCTGCTTCCTTCCGCTAGTGATCTTCGCGTGAGGATGCGAATAACGCGATCGTGTCCGCAGGGCTGAGCGCTATCGCGCGAAGATGCTCACACATATCGTTATACCTCTCTATATCCGTTTCCTTCTCAAGGAACAGGTCGCCAGCCATGCTGTCGATGTAGATCACATCGGAGTTGCCCGGCACGAACTTCAGGACGATGAAGCTGCCCAACATCCCGGAGTGGGCTCCGGCGGAGAACGGGATGACCTGGATGGTGATGTGCGGGCGCTGAGCCTGCCGAGCGAGATGCGCGAGCTGCTCGCGCATGATGGCGTTGCTGCCGATCTTTCGGCACAGAGCGGCCTGGTCGAGGATCGCCCACAGGCGGAGCGGTGTATCCCCCTCCAGAAGAGCCTGACGCTGCAGTCGGGCAGCAACACGGTCTTCGACCTGAGCCTCGGTGGCAGTTGGAGGCACAGCTCGGATCACTGCTCGCGCGTAGTCCTCGGTCTGTAGCAGGCCGGGGATGAACAGTGACTCGTAGTTGATGGCCTGCTCAGCCTCGGACTCCAGGCCGATGAGCGCGGTGTACTGATCGCTGAGATTAGCCTCGAAGCTGTGCAGCCAGCCGCGCTGTTTGGCCTCCTTCTGCAAGGTCATCAGGTCGGCTCGGCTGCTGCCGGTGACCCCGTAGGCGTCGAGCAGAGTGATGAGCGTCCGAAGCTGCGGCTTGGTCTTGGCGGTTTCGATCCGGTAGAGCGTGACGCTGTTGACGTTGGTTTTCTCGGCGACGTCGTCCTGGGACAACCCTGCGGCTTGGCGAAGACGTCGTAGCTCCGATGCCAGGCGGCGCAGGCGCACCGTGGGAGGTTGGCGTCTGCTCGACTGGCTGGCCACATTGCCGCCCATCCCTCGCTTCTCTGGCATTTATCTACCTTTCCGGATCATGTAGTCACTACAAATGTATCCCTTGCATTCACTGTGAGTGATGCTGCATGCTCACACAGTCAAGCCTTTCAGGTGGGGTTCCCGCTGAACGGCGAAACGCACGATTTCCCCAGACGGCCGGGCGGACGATCTTCCCTCCCGAGGCGGCCCACTCCCGTACCGGGTGCCCGTCCGGCCTCAGCGGTACGACCGGCGACGCATCTGCGACGCTCCCCGGCCGTGCTTCCCGTAGGACCGGCACCGTGCCCCCGTCCCCCGTGGGGTGAGCGGCGTCCCCCGTCTGCGAACGGTGCCGGTTCTACGTCCGACGTACTGACCAGGAGCGGGTGAAATGACCGGTGTAACCACCACGGAGCACTATCTGGAACTCTCCGTCTTCCCGACCTCGCCCTACTACGCCCGCGTGCACGTCCGGCGGGTGCTGGAGGGCTGGCGGCGGGACGACCTGATCGAGACGGCCCAGCTCGTCGTCTCCGAGCTGGTCTCCAACGCCGTCAAGGCGCACACCTCGTGCCCCGCCGACGTCGAGACGACCCACCTCGGCCCGGACCGCATCTGGATGGACCTCTATCTGGTCGGCGAGACGGTGGTGCTTCGCGTCTGGGACGCCGCCCGCACCCTGCCCGTCCTGCGCGACCCCGACCCCGACGACGAGAGCGGCCGGGGCCTCCGCCTCGTCGACCTCCTCGCCACCGACTGGGGCTACTACCGTCCCACCCCCGGCGGCAAGATCGTCTGGTGCACCCTGGCAGCCTCACCACCGCCCCGAGAAGCCACTGAGCTCTGAAAAGGAGCGATCGATCGTTCGCTGGCCGGTTTGAGCCGTACAGCGGCAGCATGCCGGATCACGAGGACCGCGATCGTCTGAACCACGGACTCGCGGCCTGATCACGTGCGAAACTGTGCCGCGATCGACCAGTGGGCGGGTTCCGCCAGTCGGGCCGTCCGATCATGATCTCCTTGCTGCCGATCGTAATGATTGCGGAAGCGGCGAGGCCCCCTGTCCGGTGATAGGCCGATCGGCGATGATGACAGCAGGAACGACAATGAGAGGAGGCGAGCGACATGGACGACATCCGGACTCGGACGGGTCTGCTGAATCAGAGCGACGCCGCCCGCTTCCTCGATATCCGGCAGCAGACCTTCAACCGCTGGGCCAGGGGTTACGAGCGGGGGCGTCCGCTACTGCACGTTCTTCCCTCCGGCGACTCCCGGCAGGCGACCGCGCCGTTCGTCGCCATGGCCGAGGCCTATGTGCTGGACGCGCTCAAACGGGCCGGCGTGAAGCCGAACAGGATCCGGCCCGCCCTCCAGCGGCTTCGGCAGGAGTTCGGTCACGAGTACGTCCTACTCGCTCCCGAACTGGCGACGGACGGCATCGACGTGCTGTGGGACTTCTCGCGAACGGAGGCCGGTGCGGGACTCATCGAAGCACGGACGGGCCAGCACGTCATCCGGGAGATCGTCACCGACTATCTGGACTACGTGATCCGCGCCGAGGACGGATTCCCCGCCAGCCTGCGGCTGCGGAGCTGTCTGCCGTCGAATGTGGTGGTCGATCCACATCGGGCGTTCGGGCAGCCGATCTTCGCGGAGACGCGCACGAGGGTGTCCGAGGTGGCGGCCATGATGAAGGCCGGCGAGGAGCCGGAGGTGATCGCCGATGAGCTCGGAGTCACCCTCGACGACGTCAGAACTGCCACCCGCATCCTCCTGAGCCACGCCGCCTGAGTTCTACCTCGACGAGAACAGCGTCAGCCGCAGTGTCCGTAGGCTGCTGGCCGGACTGGGTTGCACACTCCCGCGGAACTGTTCGGCTCGCGAGACGAGGCGCTGGGTGCCGCCGATGAGCGCTGGCTACCTCTGGTCGGGCAGCGAGGTTGGCTGGTGATCGCCTGCGACATCCGTATCTTCGAGCGCCCGCACGAATACGAGGCATATCTCAAGGCCAAGGTCGCGGTTTTCCTGCTGCCGGGCGAGTCGAAGGTCGAGGAACGCAAGGGACTGATCGCCTGCAATCTCTCGGCGATGTGCAGCGAGGCCAGCCAGCTCCGATCAGGTGTATGGCGACTGACCGCGCACGGGCTGGACCCCTATGAGGCTCCGGCTGCGAAGAAGAAGCGAGCACGGCGTCCGAAGACGATTGGTTGTGGATCTTACCGCGAAACCCTCCAACTGGATCTGCTGCCCCGCGAAGGCAGCCAGTGGCAGCGTTGAGGTGCCCGGCCGAACAGGTGTGATACGAGGACCTCGCCGTGAGAAGGCAGGCGGCCGGTTCGCGGACAGGCGCGAAGAGAACGATCAGAGCGCGATGGCCGGGTGCCCGTCATGCGGAGGGAGCCCGGCCTTATTTCGCGGTTCGTACTCGACCACGCGCCACTCACCATAGTTGAGCCGTCGATCGTGTCCAACCGCTATTGGAGATCGCGCCGATCGGCGGCCATATGGCAGGGGCGGCTGAAACGTGATGTCGCGGCGGCGACGGCAAGAAGTTCCTGGTCGCCAAGGCCGAGCAGAAGGTACGGAGTCAGCTCGCCGTACTGCAGAGCGAGCGTGCCCACGTGGACGGCACCGGGATTGGTCGAGAGGTGTCCTCGAAAGCGGTGGCGAGCCGATGGCATATCAGTTTGGATCGGAGAGTCCCTGGACATTCTCGTTGATGCAAACGGAGGGAGGTCAATCATGGGGGAGAGGCTGCGGCGAGAGAATGAGCCTCTGGCATGGCTGATCCGTGGTGGCCGGGACGGCGAGGGCAACGAAGAGTTGGAGGATAGAAAAGAGGACAAGGCGCTTGCCGAGGGGCTCGCGGTCATCGGCTGGCGCGAACTCGGAGATATCGGGCACTACGCGCACCGGGACGACCTCAAGGAAGAGGTACGGCGCGCCTATCCGAAGAGCTCGCCGGGTGTCATCGCCAACTGGGCCGGGCAACTTTGGCGATTCTCCAAGGAGATCCAGGAAGGCGACCTGGTGGTGATGCCCAGGAAGCGGGATCCCAAGAAGGTCGCGATAGGGAGGGTGATCGGCCCTTACGAGTACCGCCAGGACGAGGCACCTGGATTCCGGCAGGTCCGTAGGGTCGAGTGGATCCACACCGACATTCCTCGCGATATTTTCAAGTCTGACCTGCGTGCGAGCACCACCTCTCTTCTCACGGTCTGCGGATTGAGCCGCAATGACGCGGCACGACGGATCGCTCACCTTGCCGAATACGGTGTCGACCCCGGAGTGGAGGGACAGGAGGAGATCACCACGGCCGCCGATCTCCTGGAGGACGCTGTTTCGCGAAACCCGCAGGATCCCCGGAAGCTGACGATCCGCGACCTCCTGGAGCACTGGGGGACCTCACGTCGAACCGGCTCGGCCATTGAAGCGATCAAATCCGATCTCGCCGCTCAGGGCCTCACCACCCAGCCGCCGTTCACAGAAGGCTCGGTGGACACGGAGGTCGCTCTGGTGCGACTCGTCGGGGAACCCGATGTGGAGATGAATGTCGTCGAAGACGCCGACGACATCGAGAATGTCTTCGACTACGAGCCCATGACGCTCAGGCTCGGCGGTCTCCCGGCGCCGCTCGTCTCGGTGCCGAAATCGGCAAAGCTCAAGTACGCCAAGACCCTCATGCTGACGAAGAACTTCTCCCAACTGGCCGTGGTCGACGAGGACGGCACCTTCCACGGTGCGATCAGCTGGGAGTCGATCGGTCACGCACACGTCGCTTCGGCCGATCCGACGTTGCAGGAGGCACTGACAGCCGCCGTCGTAGTCGATCACGATGCGCTCCTCCTCGACCAGATCGAGGTCATCTACGAAAAGGGATACATCTTCGTCCGGAGTGCCGACCGATCAGAGGTAACCGGGATCATCACGGCAGCGGATCTGACCCGCCAGTTCGGTTACCATGCGCGGCCGTTCATCCTGATCGAGGAGGCGGAGAACAGGCTCCGCCGGGCGGCAGAGGTGTTCAGCGTGGACGACCTCAAGCAGGCGGTGACACCACATCAGAGGTCCAAGGTCCGCCAGGCCGCAGATCTCACCTTTGGTAATTATTTCCACTTGTTGAAGGACCAGGGGCGATGGGAGGTGCTGGGCTGGAACGTCGATCAGGAGATCCTTCTTGAATACCTGGAAGAGGTCCGGAAGGCGCGTAACGAGCTCATGCACTTCTCTCCAGACCCGCTCTCTCCCACGCAGTACGCGGCCGTGCACGGTCTGCTGGCGGTGCTCCGGGCCGCCGACCCGCGGCCGTAGCAAACCGGAGAGGTCTGTGCCACGACCGAACGTGTGAGCGGTGCTTGTTGACGACCACGTTGTTGAGCAATTCCGGGGGCACCGCGGCGAGGGTGACTTCGAAGTACTCCCCGGCAGCGCACCCGGTATGCATTCTTGGGGTTGGCGAAAATGCTGCGGCAGGCCGTTCCCACGGACAGCGGTAGAGACACTTCGGGGGGTGTTGCCGCGGGATCAGTGGCCGCTGATCTCGGAGGTTGGCTGATGAGTGGCTACGGTCACGTAGGCGATCGGGCCGCCGGACGTGGATTGGAGGCGCTTGCCGAGAAGGATCTCGGCGATTCGCAGGTCGTCGGCTGTGCCAACCGTGATCATGTTGATGGTCGCGTCGAGGTCGCTGATGTAGCCGGCGAGCCGGGCATCGAAACGATGACGGATCAGGCCGTTGCCGGTTGGTTTAGTGTCCCAGCTGCTCAGTCCCGTTAGTACGGCGACGACGAATCCGCCGAGTGTCACCGGGAGAATGCCGGCCTGGGCGATCTTTTCCGGTCTTCCCACCCACCATCCGCGCAGCGCCTCCAGCAAGTCCGCGGGTGTCAGGTCGGCGTGAAAGCCGATGAAGGGTCGATCTTCGTCTGGGACATGCTTCGCCACGTCGACGCGCAACACCGCCATCGTGGCGCTGCCCGTTGTCGTTGGCAAGAGGTGATGTAACGCTACAGCGGAGCGGGCCCGGATCCGTTGCGCCACGTCCGTAGGAATGACGAGCTTGTCGCTGTGTTGACCGGCTACGGGAAGCAGACCCGCATCCGCGATCTTCCGTAGGGCGGGGGAGGAAAGGCCCAGGTGAACGGCGGCTTGCTGCAGGGTGATGAGGGTCATGGCTTGTGAGGTCCTCTCTCGGCTCGCTGCGTTTAGACTTTCGGAGTCGAGTAGGTGGATGTGCGAGTTGTCCAGAAGGGGCGTGCAGACTGGGACAGCGAGCATGTAAAAGCTCTATAAGCTATCAAATCGACACAGTGCTCTCCCGGCTTCCCCAGGTCACCGAGACTTCCTGGCAAGGGGACCCGACCCTTTTCCCGGTTACAAGCATCGAATAACTATCTGTACCTCGCTATTCCGAATGCCGTTGTCGGTGATTACTTTTCTGGCATGGAAGGTTCCAAAGACGCCGCGTCCACGAAGAAGGTCGGCCCTGTAGAACTGCTCAACATCCGGGAAAAGTCCTGGTCCAGACGTCTACGAGGGTCATCCCTGATCGCGGAGGTCGACGTCAAGGACGCCTACAGCGAGCAGGTGGCGTCGGTTCTCGGCAAGGTCTACGAGAAGTGGACTGGTAACAGGCGACGGCCCGCTGACTTCTTCGTGCAGTGGCCCTCCTGCGTGGCGGTCGCCGTCACCGGGGTCGCCGCCCGGGGTTACCAGCGAGGGACGTTCTGGCCCGAGCTCTGGAAGGCCGTCCGTTACAGAGGACTGCCGGAGGACCAGACCATCTGGGGGAAGGGCTTCAGAGCGGCGCTCGCCACCCTCGGGATGCCCGCCTTCCCCGACATGTCGATGCCCTACCTGGGCCCGATCCTGATGCACACCGGCATCCCGACCTACTGCCTGGAGGACTACTTCCGGCTGATCACCCAGCGCAGAACCGTTGACAGGGGACTGGATGCCGAGGGCTTCCTCGCCTGGGCGACCGCCTCGGGCCTGGAGAAGCGCCTCCAGGAGCTCGACGTGCCCGCGCGCCGCTTCCTGCAGCACGGCACTGAGTTCGCGCTGGACTTCGTCGAGCGCAGCTTTGACCTGCTCGACCGGCTGGGGGACTCTGCCCCCGATCTCGACGGCGTTGGCCTGCCGCCCCGGGTGGTCGGCCGCGCCCAGGAGCTGGCGGCCGAGGGACGCCTCACGCTCACCGCTCCGCGCTCGTCCGGCGGAAAACGGATACGGAGCGAACAACCCAGGATCGCCCTCGACCCCTTCGGCCGCGGTGTCGAGGTGGTCCTGCCCGCGATCAGCGAGACCCCCGACGGGATCGCGCGCTGGAACGTCACCGCCGACGGGGTGACCACCACGGTCCGCAGCCAGGCCCAGTGGGTGGGGACGGCCGAGGGTGCCCCCTCGACCGGCTTCGGCCTGCTGCGGCCGGTCCGTACGGTGGTGGTCGCCCTGGCCGGCTGGCAGCACCAGAGCGAGCTGTCCGTCGTCGACCCGGCCGCCCCCCTGCTGGTCTTCGCCGAGGACGGCCGCCTGCTGCCGTCCAGCCTGCCGCTCCCACCCGACGTGGTCTGGGTCGTGCATCCCGACGAGCACGAACTGGTGGCGGACAGCCCGCTCGCGGTGACCGTCGAGGGGCAACTACCGCTGGGCTGGGAGGGCTGGTGCCTGCGGCAGGTCTCGCTGCGGGGCGTGCGCTCGGTCGAGCTCGCCGAGATGCCCGCCTGCCGCCGTACCGTGCGCGGCTACTCCCACCCCCGGATCGTCACCGGCGACCCCGTCCGAGGGGTCGCCACGCCGTACGGCTCCCCGGTCTATCCGCGCCCGCCGGAGATCTGGTTGCCGGGCGAGTCCGGCGCGGACACGACCTGGCTGATCGAGGTGCGGTCCAGCGGGAGTGACGTCGTCGTCGCGTCGCGCTCTCAGACGATCAGCGGGCCCACCACGGTCACCGGCCTGTGGGACTCGCTGCCCCGGCCCCTGCTCGGTGCCTTCGACCTCGCCGTACGCGGTCCGCTGGGACGCGGGGCCAGGCGTACGGTGTTCGTCGCCGAGGGACTCGACGTGCGGTTCACTCCACGGGTTCGGGTGTTCGGCCGCTCTGGTCTGGCCGAGGGCAGGGCCGAACTGTCGGCGGCCATCGGGGCCCTGGCCAGTCCCCGGGTGCTCTCCTTCGACGCCGACCGGCTCGCGGGCGTGATCGAGTACCGGACCGAGACGGAGTCCGAACCTCTGGTGGTCACGCCTCCGCACGTTCAGGTCATGCACGAACGGGCCGCCGAACCGCCGGGGTGGCGGGCGGGTCCGCTGCGGATCACCTCCGACGTGTTCGCCGACGGCCCCGGCGCCCTGCTCGTCCGGGTCCCCGAGGCGCGCGTGCTGCCGAGGCTGCGAGTGGTGGTCGGGGAACGGATCGTGCAGGAGATTTTCTCCAGCGGCCGGGTCCAGGAGGGAACGGCCCGCTACGACCTGGTCAAGCTCGCCGACACGGTGAACGAGCACCAGCGGGCCGACCTGCTGCTGGACGTGGGCAAGGAGGTCATCAGGGCCGCGAGCATCCGTCCCCGGCGGCTCGCGCAGAGCGTCGATCGGGTGAACAGGCACCTCCAGCTCGCCGGATTCGTGCCCGTTGAGGGGCTGACCGCAGGGATCTACGCCGTTCGGGCGCCCTGGCGGGAGCCGCTGATCGTGCCGGTCGAGCAGGACGGCAGGATCCCCCTCCTCCCTGAGTTGGTCGACGCCGGTCCCCTCCTGCTCTGCCTTCAGGTGGACGACCCGTGGGTGCCGGTCGAATGGCCGCGCTGGCCCGACCACTATCTGACGGTGGGTGGCGAAGGTCACCTGGTGAGCGAGGATCCGGAGGAGACGGCGCTCTCCCGTTTCGTGGCGGGGGAGGGCGGGTTTCCGAACGAGGTCGACGACCTGCGGCGGGTCTGGACCGCGCTGGATCTCATGCATCAGCTCAGGTCCTCCTCCGACGTGCAACGGTTCCGGCTGCACTGCTCCGGGCCGCTGCTGCAGCGGCCCGCCGACGCGCTGGTCGCGCTGGTGGAGCTCGGCTTCGAACCGGACCGCACGGTGGTGGCCCTCATCACTTCGGGGCTCGCGGCGACGGCCGTACCGGACCTGGAACAGGCCGGTGCGGCGCGGAGGATGTGGCCGCTCGCACCGGCGGCGGCGGTATTGGCCGGAGATCTGTCGGACGCCGACTGCTTCTCGGCGGCGGAACGACAGTGCGGTGCGGCGCTGGCCGAGATCACGGAGAAAGGCGTCGACCCATGGGCTGGAGTGGGGCGCTTCGGTTCCGAGGTCGAAAGGATGGTCCACCTGACGTCCCAGCAGATCGAGGGCATCTGGCGAGCTGCCAACGTCGTCCCCCAAGCGCTGCTCGACGTCGACACCCGGGCGTCGGCGGCGCGCAGGCTTTTCGACGCCCGAGGGGAGGAGGGGTTACGACCGGTCAGCCAGATCGCCGCGCACGCGGTCACGTCGGCGCGGTCGGTGCTGGGACGACCGGTTCTGCTGGGCCAGGTCGATCGGCGAAGGCATCCGGCGGACAAACGCGGCTGGTACTCCCTGCCCGCGGCCTCGACGGCGTTCGCGCTCCTTGCCAGGCTGGCAGCCAGGGGGGACGCGGACTGCGTCCGCGCCGAACAGCTCTTCCGCGCTGACTGGGCCCGTCTCGCCGCGGTGGCACCCGACCTCGTGACGATCGACCTCGTACTCGCCGAGCTTCTGATCGGCGCAGGGAAGAAGGAGACGCAGTGAGCGACACGCTCGACCCGCTGAGCACCAGCGGCCTCATCGTCGAGAGCTACCGCCGGTATCTGCGGTCGCTGCTTCCCGTCCGCGAACCACAGATCGCGCGGGCGCTGGCGGCGGAGATCTCCGCGAGTCCGATGCTGACGAAGGGGCCGCTGCTGGAGGCCACCCCGCCGTACGCGACGGGGGCCACGCTTCTCCAGCTCATCGACGAGGGCGTGCTCGATCCGGCGTTCCGCCTGCTCGCAGGGAAGGACCTGCCACTGGAACGGCCGCTGTACCGGCACCAGGAGACCGCGATCCGCAAGGCCGGGCAGGGCCGGAACCTGGTGGTCGCCACCGGAACCGGTTCCGGCAAGACCGAGAGCTTCCTGCTGCCGATCCTGAACTCGCTGATCGTCGAACACGCGAGCGGCGACCTCGGCCCCGGGGTGCGGGCACTACTGCTCTATCCGATGAACGCGCTGGCCAACGACCAGCTGAAGCGGCTGCGCAGGCTTCTGGCGAACGTCCCGCAGATCACCTTCGGCCGCTATACCGGAGACACGCCGGAGAGTGCGCGGGAGGGCGCGGAGAACTTCGAGGCCCTCAACCCCGGCGAACCGCGCCTACCCAACGAGCTGCTCAGCCGGCAGGAGATGCGGGAGAGCCCCCCGCACCTCCTGCTGACCAACTACGCCATGCTGGAGTACCTCCTGCTCCGGCCCGATGATCTGTACCTGTTCGAACAGCGCAGCTGGCGGTTCGTCGCGCTGGACGAGGCCCACGTCTACGACGGCGCCAAGGCGGCCGAGCTGGCGATGCTGTTGCGCCGCCTGCACGACCGGGTGGCTCCGGAACGGCCGCTGCAGTGCATCGCCACCAGCGCGACGGTCGGCGACGACCCGGCACCGGTTACCGAGTTCGCCAGGAAGCTCTTCGATGTGCCGTTCGAGTGGGTGCCTGGCGACACCTCCCGGCAGGACCTGGTCACCGCGACCCGGGTGAGGATGCCGGAGGGTCCGTTCTGGGGCCCGCTGCCCGCCGACGCCTACCGGGAGCTGGCCGAGGCCGCCGACCCGGCCGCCGACCTGCTGGTGCTGGCCAAAGAGCGGGGTTTCGCCGCGGACGACCCCGGCATGGCTCTCGCTCACGAGCAGGGCATGGCCGAGCTGCGCCAGCGCCTGGCCGCGGGACCGGTTCCTTTCGCGGATCTCGCCGGGCTGCTCTTCGACCCGCACGAGCGACCGGCGGAGACGCTTGCCGCGCTGGTCGCGGTGGGCAGCAAGCTCCGTGACCTGGCCGGCTCGCCCGTGCTCTCCGCCCGCTACCACCTCTTCGCCCGGGCGACCGAGGGCGCGTTCACCTGCCTCACTCCCGCCGGGCCGCACGTCTCCCTGGGACGTCACGAGACCTGCGAGTCGTGCCAGGGGGCCACCTTCGAGTTCGGTGCCTGCAAGCGGTGCGGCGCGGTTCATCTGATCGGCGCGGTCCGGGCGGACGGCGCCGACTACGTCTTCGCGCCGAGGATCAAGCGTGACGAGCGCAGGGTGTGGCTGCTCCTGGGCGACTCCCCGGTGCTGGCCGACGAGGACGACGAGATCGACGAGATCGGCAGCTCGACCGAGGTCACCGGGGACGACGCGTTCCTCTGCGCGGGCTGCGGCGGGCTGCACCTGTCGCCGAGGCTCGTCTGCGGGCGGGCCGGCTGTACGGCGACCTCCCTCTGGCCGGTCCGCCGACTCAACACCCATCAGGACTCCCCATCCGGCTGCGTCGCCTGCGGGGCGAGGGGGCAGGGGATGGTCAGGCAGTTCGAGAGCGGTAACGACGCGGCGGTGGCCGTCCTCGGCACCGCCCTCTATCAGGCGCTGCCCCCCGCCGCCGAGGAGGAACTGGCCGACCAGCCGGGGGAGGGCCGCAAGCTGCTCTCCTTCAGTGACAGCCGTCAGGCCGCCGCGTTCTTCGCCCCGTACCTGGAGTCCAGCTACGAGAGCATCCAGCACCGCCGCCTGATCCTCGAAGGGTTGAAGGCGGCCACCCGGGACGACGACGCGGTCAGCGTCGCCGACCTCACCTACCAGGTGGCGAAGGCGGCGGACCGGGCCCATGTGTTCACCCGCCGCACGTCCGCTCAGGAGCGCAGGCGCAGAGTGGCTCTGTGGATCATGCGGGAGCTGGTGGCCATGGACGATCGCCAGTCCCTGGAGGGGCTCGGGCTGCTCCACGTCGACCTGGACAGGGAACGCCGGTGGCCGGTGCCACCAGGGTTAAGGGCATTAGGGCTCTCCGACGGCGAGAGCTGGGCGCTGCTGACCGAGCTGCTCCGCAGTGTCAGGCAGCAGGGTGTCCTGACCATGCCGGACGGGGTTGACCCCAGGGACGAGGCGTTCGACCCGCGCCGGGGCCCGATCTACCTGAGAGAGGACGGTTCGGAACCCGCCAGGAAAGTGCTGAGCTGGCTGCCCACCCGGGGGATGAACCGGCGGCTGGACTACATGCGGCGGGTGCTGGAGGCTTTGGGGCCCGCCGGTTTCGCCGCGGATCCCAAGGAGGTGCTTCGCGGCTGCTGGAAGCTGATCACCAACCAGCGGGACGGCTGGCTGAAGACGGACACCGTCCGGTCGCTCGGCACGCTGCGGCAGATCGACCACGACTGGCTGCGGTTCGCGCCCGCCTCGCCGGAACGGCCGTCGCACCGGTGCAACGTGTGCCGCCGAGTCGCCTCAGTCTCGGTACGCGGCGTCTGCTCGACGATGGGCTGTCGAGGCACGCTGCAACCGTTCACCATCCCGCCTCTGGCAGAGGACGACAACCACTACCGCGTCGTCTACCAGTCGATGCGGCCGGTGCCGCTGGTGGCGCGCGAGCACACCGCCCAATGGACCAGCCTGGAGGCGGCGGCCATCCAACAGGGGTTCCTCCGCGGTGAGGTCAACCTGCTGTCCTGCTCCACCACCTTCGAACTCGGGGTGGACGTCGGTGAACTGCAGTCGGTGCTGCTGCGCAACATGCCGCCGACGACCGCCAACTACGTCCAGCGCGCCGGACGGGCGGGGCGCAGAACGGACTCGGCCGCGCTGGTGGTGACCTACGCGCAGCGGCGTTCCCACGACCTGTCCCGCTACCAGAACCCCGCCTCGATGATCGCCGGGCAGGTGCGCGCGCCGTACGTCCCGCTCGGCAACGAGCGGATCGACCGGCGGCACGCGCATTCGATCGCCCTTTCGGCGTTCTTCCGGCACGCGAAGAAGGTCGGCGGCGAGACGTGGACGACGGCCGGTGAGTTCTTCCTGCCGGAGAACGGCGGGGTGGCCGCCTCACGGGTCCGGTCCTTCCTCTCTCCCGTCCCCCGAGACGTCATGGAGTCGCTGCTGCGGGTGCTCCCGCCAGAGGTCCAGCGGGAGATCGGCGTCAACACCGGCACCTGGGTCGACGTCCTGGCCGACCTGCTGGAGGAGATCAGGGCCCAGCTCGCCCTCGACGTGGAGATCTTCGAGGAACGTCGTGTCGAGGCCTTCAACGCGCGCAAGGATCACCTGGTCAGCCGGTACGCCAAGACCATCAACACCCTGGTCAAGCGCAACCTACTCGGTTACCTCGCCAACCGGAACGTGCTCCCCAAGTACGGTTTCCCGGTCGACACGGTCGAACTGCGCACCTCGTACTCCGGTGAGGCAGTAGGTGCCAAGCTGGAGCTCACCCGGGATCTGTCCGCGGCGATCTACGAGTACGCGCCGGGCTCCGAAGTCGTGGCAGGGGGACTGCTCTGGCGATCTGGTGGCGTCTACCGGCTGCCGGATCGCGAACTCGTGGGCAGGCACTACCTCATCTGCGAACACTGCCAGCACTATCGGGAGGGTGACGAGCAGCTCGACCCGATCTGCCCGTCCTGTTCGACGGTGGCGCGGAACACGCCGCGGCAGTACTACGTGCCCGAGTTCGGCTTCGTCGCGGAGTCCAGCCCGTCGAAGACCACCACCACGCCCCCCAGGCGGAGCTGGAACGGGGCGACCCATGTCCTCTCCCTCGCGGCCGAGGTCGAGGAGTTCGAATGGCGGGCCGCCACCGGCGGGACGATCCGTGGCCGAGCGGGTAAGCGGGGACGGTTGATAGCCCTCTCGGAGGGGCCGACCGGGGCTGGTTACCTGATCTGCGACTGGTGCGGCGCCGGCGTGCCGCTGACGAAGAAGGTGGTCAAGTCCCACCCTCACCTGCTGCGCGGTACGGAGTGCACCGGAACGCTCCGGCGCCGTTCGCTCGCCCACCCCTACGAGACCGACATCCTGGCGCTGGACTTCGACCATCTCGTCGTACCGCTCGCCACCAATACGGCCGGCTGGCACTCGCTGCTCTACGCGATGCTGGAGGGGGCGGCGGAGGAGCTGGAACTGAGCCGGGACGACATCGGCGGCACGCTGTACGCGCGCCCGGGTAACCGGATCGGGCTCGTGATGTTCGACGCGGTGCCCGGGGGAGCGGGCAGCGTGCTCCGCATTGCCCGGGCCCTGGACGGCGTCATCAGGGCGGCTTACGCCAGGGTGTCCAGTTGCGACTGCGGTGAGGAGACCTCCTGCTACGGCTGCCTGCGGAGTTTCCGCAACCAGGCCCACCATGAGGACCTCAGCCGCGCGGCGGCCCTCGGCATACTGGGCCCGCTGATGGCGGTTGGCATCGGGGACGATGCGCAGGTAGGCATCGCCGGGTTTCATCAGGAGGTTGCCCGGTAGTTTCCGACAGCACCGGTGGCCGTGTCGGGACCGCGCGGGGGGCTGGATTCCACCACCGCGCGGTGGGCGGGCGGCGCGCATCGGGTCGTTCGCCCACCACGCGTGCACCGGATGAGTGAACGACCCAGATCGGCGGGTGCAAGCTATGCGGACGAGTGTAAGCCGGGCGAAGGGCTTAGACCGGCTGGAGCGGGGGTGTGAGTCAAACGGGTGGGCGTGACTCAGGCAGGGGCGGGGGAGAGAGGCGCAGGGCGGTGGCCGTACCGTCGATCAGGGTTCGGAGGCCGTGTTCGAAGGCGTCCTCAGCGAACGAGCCGCCGCTCTGGCGGAACGCCGTGAGCAGGGTGGCCTCCATGCCCCCGTCGAGCAGTTCGGCCAGCGCCGCGAACCGGTCCGCGGGCGTGCCCGAGGACGCCTGGCGTTCGGTCTGCTCCTGCAGGACGCACCCATTGACGTAGCGGGTGAGGGCCGTGATCGTGCGCAGTGCCAGGACCGGGGTGAAGCCACGGCGGACCATGGCGGTCAGCTCCTCGTCGAACATCCTGATCGTCGCCGGGCTCAGGCTCGCGGCGTTGGCGACGAGGCGGGCGCCGTCGCGGTGGGCGCGCAGGGAGTCGCGGTACGCGCGGGCCCGGCGGGCGAGCCAGTCCTGCCAGGACTCGCCCTCGCGGGGCGGTCCCATCCCGGCGGCCAGGACGATCGCGTCGGCCATCCCGTCGAGCAGCTCCTGCTTGTTGCGCAGGTGCCAGTACAGGGCGGGTGACTGGACGCCCAGCTCCGAGGCGAGCCGCCGCACCGTCAGCCCGTCCAGGCCGACCTCGTCGAGCAGCCGCAGCGCCGTATCGATCATCATCTGCCGGGTCAGGCCGGCCCCCCGCTTGTTCTCTCCCATCGGTTGACACCTTAGCAGCGCTAAGGAAACATGACGGCGACGCGCACTTAGCGCTGCTAAGGAAAACTCGCGTGCCGGACATCCCGAGGATGCCGGCCGTGGAGGGGAGAGCCATGTCCACCATGCGGGAACAGCGCCTGACGAGGGCGCTGCTGACCTGCGGTGCCGTAGCCGGACCGCTGTTCGTCCTCGTGGTCGTGATCCAGGACTACACGCGCGCGGACTTCGACCCCCGGCGGCAGCCGCTCAGCATGCTGAGCCTGGGCGACCTGGGGTGGATCCAGATCGTCAACTTCGTGGCCACCGGGCTGCTGAACATCGCGTTCGCGGCAGGGCTGTGGCGGGCGCTGCGTCCGGGCCGCGGCGGGACCTGGGGTCCGTTACTGATCGGCGCGTACGGGATCGGCCTGGTCGCCGCCGGTGTCTTCCGCTTCGAACCGGCGTGGGGCTACCCGCCGGGCGCGCCGCAAGGCCTTCCCGACGACCCAGGGCTGGGCTACATCCTGCACGGCGCCGCCTTCGGCGTGGTGTTCGTCTCGCTGGTCGCGGCGTGCTTCGTCTTCACCCGTCACTTCGCCGTACGGGGAGAGCGCGGATGGGCGCTCTACTGCGCGGCCACCGGCGTGGCGCTTCCCGCCCTCTACCTGCTGGCGGGGCTGCTGTCGGACGGCGGCGAGAACTCCCGGCCGCTGAGCCTGCTTCTGCGCGCCATCGCGTTCCTGGGCTGGGGATGGGCAGCGGCGCTCGCGGTGCGGGTGCGCGGATCTCACCTGCCGACCGGCCGGGGGTTATTCGAGCAGGTCACAGAGGTTGGGGCCCAGGTCGTCGCCGACCATGCGCAGGGCGGTCTCGGCACGGGAGGCAAGGGCGATGGGGGAAACCCCAGTGACCAGGTGGGCATGGGTGAGGCGGTCCAGAGCGGCTCCGACCAGCGGAGCGGTCACACGGAGGGCGGCGGGGAGCACGACACCCCCCGCAGAGCCGCCGTGCAGCACGATGTTGCGGCAGCGGTACAGGCGCCTGAGCGAGGCCTCCGCATAGAAGCGCACTCGGTCCAGCACACGCCTCTCGTCGGCGAGCAGCTCGCGCAGGCGCAGGACGGAGGCGACGTCGCTGCCGGTCCGCCAAGAGCGCACGAGGGGAAGTGAACCTCCGCTCCTCAGCTCGGTGGCGATCACCGCTGCCCGGCTCCGGTTCGACTCGCACGCTTCGAGGCGGGAGGTGAGGTCGTCGCCCTTCACCTCCCGAATCCGGTAGGAAAGCGCGGTGAGATCGGCGCGTTGCCAGGAGTCGGAGACGAGGGCGGCGGCCACCACTTCTCCTGCTCGTCGGGGTCGCGGGCCTCGGTGAGCAGCGACTCCAGAGCCGCCCAGCCTCCGGCGATCGCGGGTGCGAGCGGTCCCTGGTTGAGCGCGGAGGCGATCTCCAGGGCATCGTCGAGCGTGCTCCTTGCCTGCTCGCCGAAGCGTTGCGTCTCCCCGCCGACCATGTAGAGCTGACGTTCGGCGGCGAGCGACAGCACCTGGGCTCCCCTGGCGGGCGGCTGCAGCGGGACCGGCTTGGTCTCTCCGGTGACGTAAACGTCGCCGAGGGGGAGAACCGGCCCGCTCGCGGCGAACCTGGCCCTGGCCTGCATCCGCTCGACCAGGTCGGAGACGATCTCCACGGCACGGGTGGAGTCTCGCGCCTCGACGGTGAAGACCAGCGAGCCCACGATCCGCTCTGGAGGCTTGAGCCCCGCCTCCGCGATCAGCATCTGCGTCTCGGCAGCCGCCCGCCAGTGCGGCAGATGCCCGGTCAGCTCCTCGTGTCTGTGCAGGGTGTGGAACGGGACGACGACGTGTCGGCCGCGCGGCGGCGTGGCGATCAGGGTCGCCGCCTCCGAGAGCAGGTCCGTGGCCGAGAGGTTCTGGCGCCCGTCGCGGAGCCAGCGTTGCAGGCCGGAGAGGCTGTGCCCGCTGTCGAGCAGGTGGGAGGCGATGGCACGGGCGACCCTTTCGGGTGTAGGCGGGGCGTCGACGGCGACGCAGGTGGCCCAGCGGTCCAGGTAGCCGGGGCGTGCGATGTCGATGAGGTGGCGCAGCTTGCGGCGTTCGTCGCTGGCGAGCGTCAGGGTGGTCTTGACGCATTCCTGCAGCTCGCGCCGGTAGGTCCCGGACCCCATCGCCGGGTCGTTGCCGAGGAGCCGCTCCATGGTGTGGCGCTGCCAGTCGACCGCGCCCTGCGACAGCACCCTGCGATCGACCCAGATGCCCGCCTCGTGCAGCTCCTCCAGGGCGAGGAGAGAGCTTACGTCCCAGAGTCGGCGTGTCCACGGGGTGGTGACGCTGCTGAAGTCGAGGAGCCGGGTCGTGACATGCCGTGAGTAGGCGGACCGAGGGTCACGCCCGATGGGGATCGCGTTCATGGCGGCGCAGCCTCGGGTGGGGAGAACAAGGGGGAAGAAAAGAGGGCGCGGTCCGAAGACCGCGCCCTCAGGGGCATGAAGCCCCGGGTAAGCATGTGCTCGCTTTCGCGACTCCCCGAATATACCCCGCATCGCGCTGATCGATCGCGATTTTTCGCGAAGCCTCGGCTACCGTCTCGCATCCCTGGGGTACCGGGAGGGACACGACCTCCTCGGGGCGTGGGCGTCGCCCCACAGCATCCTGGAGCTTTCGGTCAGGATGATCATCGCTAAGGGCGTAGAAGCTCTTACGGAGGCCGGGCAGTGTGGTCATCGTTACCTGCCCCGCCCCGCCCCGTTCCGTCCGATCATGTTCGTTGGCTGACCGGTTTCACGCCGACGCCCCCGATGAGATGTTCCGAGTGGTCGTTCACTGGATCTTCGCCCAGTAAATCCTTGGCGTTGAGAAGCGTGTGTATGCGCGGTAGGTACATATGTCTCATCCGTAAAATATCGATGTCGCTGACCGAATCATTCGCGGGCGGGGAGTATATGCAGAGCCACCGACATTTTTGACAAGGCTGCTCTTCGTCTCGCGATCGATGCGCCGGTCTGCAGGTTGTATTAGCTGCTTGAACTGGGAGAACAGGGGGTGGTCCTTAGTTTCGGGTTTGTTTCGATGACAGCTTTCTTTGAGCATAGGACACCGCTTGGAACGCGAAATGTGAGGTCTCCGTTACGCTACCGATTGTGAAAGCTATCCGGCGCCCATGATTATGTCTTTACTTTCTTGCTGGTTCCATGTGAAGATCACTCCGGCCCAAGACCGTTTACCGGAAAGGTTAGAGTGAAACCGCAGAAACCAAGACCTGGCGTTCTGTCCCGTAACCGTCGCAGTGCCTCACTGATAGTCGCATTGGGACTGTCCACCTCGCTGCTCGTGGCCCCCGCCGCGGCCGACCCCACCCCGACACCGGCGCCCGTCTCTCCTGTGCCGCGACCGGCCGCCACCCCTGATCCAGTAGAGACAGCACAGCGGGAGGCGAAGCGGCAGAACAAGCAAGTCGAGATCGGCGCCCTCCACACCGAGAACTCGACGACAGTGGCCAACAGCAACGGCAAGACGCTGGGCACGTACGTCTACAGTGCGCCCATCCGGGTCAAGAAGGACGGAGCCTGGGCGGCGATCGACACGACCCTGGTGGAGGAGGGCGGGGCCGTCCGTCCCAAGGTCTCCAAGGTGGAGGTGACCCTGTCGGCCGGTGGTGACACCACGCTGGCCAGGAGCAAGACGAATAAGGGCGAGGCGGCGGTCAGCGCGCCGACCGCGCTGCCCAAGCCGGAACTGTCGGGTAGCACGGCCACCTACCGGTCGGCTTACGGTCCCGGAATCGACCTGGTCGTCACTGTCACGCCCACCGGCCTGCGCCAGGAGGTGGTGATCCCCCAGCGTCCGGTTGGAAAACTCGACCTCCGCCTTCCGGTGAAGCTGCCGACCGGGGTGAAGTACGGCAAGGACGCCTCGGGCAAGCCGACCCTGCCGACCGTCGACAGCGACGGCAAGGCCACCCCTCTGACGCCGGCTCTGCTCCTGGACAAGACGGCGGCGAGTCCCGAAGCGCCGCCGGACGCCGGGCGGATGAGCACCGTCGCGGCCACGGTCGAGCAGACCGGCAAGGGCCCTGTGCTGCGCTACACCCCGGATGAGGTCTTCCTGGCCGACCCCGCGACCACCTACCCGGTCACGCTGATGATGGACTCCACCCCGTGGTACGGCGCGGGCATGCCCGTCGCCGACACCTTCATCAACAACGGCACCTGGGGCACGGGCGCTCCCAACCAGTACATGGACGCGCTGGTGGCGGGCAAGACCAACGACGGGGCGGTCTGGCGTAGTTACGTGCGTTACGACCTTACCAACGCGCCCTTCTACGGCTTGCACGTCATTGACGCCGACCTGCGGCCGTGGAACTACATCACTCACGCCTGCGGCGCCGAGGTCGGTGAGATCGCCGTTCGCCGCATCACCAGCAGCTGGACGATGAGCAGCCTGCGCTGGAACAACCAGCCCTCGGTCACCACCAGCGGCCAGGGCACCAAGGGCAGCGGCGTGGGCCGCGTCAACACCAACCCGCCCCGATACTGCTCAGACCCGGCTCAGGAGGTTTACTACTCCATCGAGAACATCGTCCGGGCGTGGGCCGGCGGCGAACCCAACTACGGCCTGCAGATCGGCGCCCTCAACGAGGGGGGCCCGCTCAACTACCGCGAGTACCTCTCGGCGGAATGGGCCGGGATAGATGGCCGTGGGCCGGTGCTGTTCGTCGAGTACGAGTCACCGCCTCAGACGGTCGAAGTCGACACGTTCCAGTATGGCCAGTTCGAGGCGACGCCAGAAAATCTGGCCGAGATGCGCTCTCGGCAGACCGACACGGAGGATCAGCCGTTCACGAACCCCACTGACGAAGAGGCTCGCGACGCGGCGTTGAACTCCTCGGAACGCGTCATCGTGGATGCTCGTACGCTCCAGTCACCGAGTGATCTCACAGAGGAGGAGATCGGGTGGGAGCACGAGGACGAGGGTCCTGGCTACGAGGAAAGTGAGGATCCTCCTTCCAGTGATCCGGACACCATCGCCCCCTCGGTGTTCACCAATCCCGCCGCAGGTGAACGCGACATTTCTGTGAACACCACGATCCGCGCCGCGTTCACCGAACCTGTCACAGGCGCCGTCTTCGCTCTGAAGAACCCGTCCGGGGCCGATGTCGCCGTGACGATCACCTCTGTGGGTGAACCCGATCAGGGATGGGAGCTTGCTCCCGGGCAACCTCTACAGGCGGGAACGGTCTACCGTATCGAGGTCAGGGCGGCCCGGGACGCGGCAGGCAATGTCATGGCCAACTACACCGCCTCCTTCACCACGAAGGGCAATGGCCCCACCCCCACCCCCTCCCCGACAACCTGCGCGGAACCCGCCTGGAACGCCGCTGCGGATTACTGGTACCGAGCCAAGGTCTCTCACAAGGGTCACCTGTGGCAGGTGGCATGGGAGTGGGCGGAACCCGGTGACGAGCCAGGTGTGCACGAGGTATGGGAGGACCTGGGCCCGTGCGGTGGATCGACTCCTAATCCGACGATCACACCAACGCCTAGCCCCACGCCGACGCCCACACGAACCCTGGACCCCCTGTGCGCGCGCTCACCCGCATGGAGCAGAGGCGCCACGTATTCGACGGGGACGTACGTCACGCACAGGGACTATGTGTGGGAGGCGTTGAAGCTTGGAAGCTGGGGGAGTCGAGGTGAACCTGGCGTCGACAGCAAAGGCTGGATATCCCGCGGTTACTGCTACAGCACTAGCTCCGGTGGATTGACCGCGCCTTCTTCGCAGCAGAAGTCGCGGAGCGAGACCATGGCGGTGATGGACGACGATTCACGTGTCGACGAGTGCTGGCGTAACAAGGCGGTAGCCTCCGACCAGGCCAGAGATGGGTATCTGGCGAGCAGGCTGAACTGGTGCGCCATCCATGACCTGTATTCGGGAAGTGCTCAGTTCGGCACGAGGACGATGGTCAACGGGATACAGGCCGACGTGACGATCATTGGCTTCACCTCTCCATCGGGGAAGGATAACACCAGGGAACGTTTCAGCGATTTTAGGATTTCGGTGAAGAACGTCGTTCCTGTCGGAGGAACCTACACGCAGAAGGCGTACATCGCCTTCGGTGCCAGAGTGAAGGGTGGTTCCTGCAAGGTTGTGGGAGATGCTTATCACCAGGCCAAGTGGCAGGACTGGAAAGCGGGGAAGACCGCCCAGTTCCGGATACTCTCCGATGAGGCCGGCGGAGCCGGAGAGGACAAGATCGAACGATGCCACCCCAAGTTTTATTCGAAGGTCTGGCTTCCTGACATCCCGTCGACCCCGGTGAGATACACCTGGAGCAACGCCAAGCCTCAGGTCCGGTGCGACTCGGCTTCCTACATCACCTCGACAAGGGGTGCGGGCTGCGTGTTCGACAAGGCACATCCGGTGTATCAGACCACGGAGACGCTCCCAGGGGACCCGTGGAGCGCCGGGGGGGATCCCGACAACGTCAACACTTCTTACCGTAACGTTCCAGGACATATCTGGACTGCGCTGAACAGGGCCCACCTTACTTTCCCGCAGATCCCGGGCAAGTACATCCCCGGTGGCGTCGCCGCCGGGCCCCCGCTCACCCGCAACGTCAGAAAATACTGGAAGAAGAAGAACAACACGAAGGTGCGCGCGCTATGTCGTGCGTTGTTCAGGGACTTCGACCGCAAGGATCCGGTTCTCGGCAAACCCGCGAAAATTGACGGGGTCGAGGTCCCCGCAGCGGATCGGCGAGTCTACGAGTGCGACGAATACCCCTTCGAGTCAACGATGCAAGGCGCATGGACGTCGGTCGAACGTATCAAGGGCACTCCTGAGCACGGCCGATACTCGGTCAGGCCGGTGTGGTGGCAGAACAACGGTGCCGACGGCCGTCAGCTCGGTGTTTTCTACCGGGATTCGAGAATCCTGGGCATAGACGGTAAGAAGCGAGATATCATAACCGACCAGTTCTCCGTCGAGGCGATAGCCCCTGGTCGTCAGCCGTAGAATGTAACCAATCGATATCGATGGGTGACCCCGGCGGGCTGTTCGCCCGCCGGGGTCGTTCCTGTTTCTATCATGTAGAAAGACTGTGATGTACGACGATGTTTCCGCGCGTTACCGTGACGTTGTTTCCTACTACCGCGAGCTGATCGAATATCGGGAGCATTTCTGCTACACCGTGACCACGCCTCTTGCCATCGGTGAAGCGGTTCGGCGCATCGGTATGCAGGAGGGAGATCTTCTCTCCGCTGAGGGGCATGACACGCTGGCCGAGGAGGGGTGCCTGCTCATCGGACAGGTCGGGCAGGCCGTTGTCACATTCGACGAAGCAGGAGTCGGACGCTTTCTTCGTGGCGAAGCTGCCCTGGCGGGAGGGTGTGATTATGGAATCGTGCAGTGGGACTCCTATAATTTGATGTTCGGCTACGTTCGCCGCGACGGCGGTGGCGGTAGCTGGGACGAGGAGCTACGCGATGATGAGGAGTCCGGGGAGGACATGGTCGCGGCCTTGCGGCGAGGGCCCCTCACGAAGTATGCCGACCTGTTCCAGCGCTATCTTCTGGCAGAAGAAGCCGATGACGAGGAAGGGGAGGACCCGACCTACTTGCAGGCCGTCATGCTGACCGTTCTCGAGCTGGAGACAGGCGTGCGACTCGATGCCCGAATCATCGGCGACCTTCCCTATGCTCTTCACGTTCCGCCCAGTTTGCGTTGAAAAGAGACATGATCGTGTTGCAGCCTTTCATCGGCCTCGAATTCGCCAATGAGCAAGGGCACGTCGAGGTGGTCCCAGAAGTCAGGGTTGCTTTTCTGGAGCCGGTCACCGGTACGCGGTTCGCTCTGAAGGATCCTGCCGGGCACGGTGTCGACATTACCGCGACTCCCGTGGAGGGTGATGACCCGGTCTGGGTGATCACCCCTGTTCATCCGCTTCTCCCGGGTACCACCTACCGTCTTGAAATCACGTCGGCTCGAGACATGGAGGACAACGTGGTGGCTGACTACGCCACCACGTTCACCACAGAAGGATGAGGGGAGTTCGCATTGGTGTCGACGGTCATGTGTGTTACGCCGCCCGTACTCCCTTGTCGCGGTATGGATTGGAAACTCATTCCGAGTGGCGGATGGGGGTAACTTATCGCGATGGCTTGGAGGGCCGGACGGCGCTGGTGAGCAACCGGTCGGCCGCGCCCGCGCCCGAATCGGAGGCGAACCGCTCGCGGAGATAGTCGAGGAAGGCTCCGCGACGGCTCCTGGTGAACATGCGGCTCTGCTCGCTCAGCACCTCCCCGTAGAGGTCCTCGACGTCGAGGTCGGCCGCGTTGTGCAGGTAGGCCACGCCTCTGAGCGCGTCATTCCGCCCCTCCAAGACCGCGACGAAGTCGGCGATGTATTCGCAGTAGTTCTCGACCTGGAGCACCGGGTGCAGCCGGGGACCGCCGGACACGCCTTCGACGAGCACGAGTTTGGGATCGCCCTCGAACAGCTCGGCCTGGCTCCACTGCTTCAGCTCCACCACCACGTACGCGTCACCGCCCGTGCGGCGGTCGACCCCGGCGAGGACCACGTCGGCGCGCTTGCTGGTCAGCGGGAGCTGGTACTCGACCAGCATCTCGACGGCGCCGAGCCCGGCGTCGACCAGGTCGCGGGCCAGGACGGGGAGGCTGCGGTCCCAGGACCTGCGCTCGGCGTCGGGGGGATTGATGCGCGCGGTCCTTCGGAGGTGCTCGGCGATGACTTCGCTCAACCGTCGTTCGGGAACCGAACCATCGGTGGCGAGCATGGCCAGACTTTCGGCGGAATGCCGAAATGCCGTCACGGACCTACCCCCAGGCAGCACGAGAGACTCGTGCGGTATGGGGGCGTGTCCGCGCTCAGACGATGAGCGGAAGCCCGTCGGGCCGCATCACTACGCCAGGCACATTACAGCGATCATCCGACAAAATCAGGCGAGCGGCGGGGCCTTCCTGGCCGACCCCCGGTAGGTCTCCGCGTCATAGCGCCGGTCGCTCTGGTCGAGCTTGGTGCAGGCCGCCTCGACGAGGTCGATCCCCAGCACGTCGGCGAGCCGGGTCAGATAGATCATGACGTCGGCCACCTCGGATCTGAGGCGCTCGGCGGCCTCGGGGTCGTCCATGACGCTCGCGGCCTCCTCGGGCGTCAGCCACTGGAGCTCCGCGAGCAACTCGCCGACCTCGCCGGCCAGAGCCATGGCCAGGTTCTTCGGCGTGTGAAACCTCTCCCAGTCCCTGACCTCGGCGAACCGCCGAAGTTTTCCGGCCAGCTCCTCAAGCTCTGTCATGAGAGCAAACTACCGGCAACGATGATCGACGCCACCGGCAACTCGTACGGGGCGGGGGTCACCTCGGCGAGCTCGTCGTGCCAGAGCTGTGACCGTTCGGCCCACACCCTCGAAGGCGGGATCAGCCGGAACCCGGCGCGGCCCGCAACGCTTCGAGTTCCTCGTTCATGGCGTCGAGGAAGGCGGCCGCGGCGCGCAGCTCCTCCGGGCCGAAACGCCGCAGGACGTTGTCCGTGCTGCGGCCGAGCGGACGGAAGAAGACCGCGGCGAGTTCCTGCGCCGCGCCGAGGTAGTGGAGGTGGACCACGCGCCGGTCGTGCAGGTCGCGGACCCGGCGGATGTGCCCGGCCCGCTCCAGCCTGTCGAGGCACGCGGTGACGGCGCCAGAAGTGAGGTTCAGCTCCTCCCGCAGCCGGCTCGGCGTGATCGGCGACGGGGCGTCGAAGATCTTCATCAGGGCCTGGACGTCGGTGGGGTGCAGCCCGTGCTCGTGGGCGAACTCGTGGGCGATGCGGTTGAACTCGGCGGTCATCCGTCGCAGTCGCACCGCGAAGGACAGGAGGTCGATGCCCTCCTCGTTGTCGCCGTTCATATCGCCATGCTACTTTAACTCAATCATTGAGATACTTAATGGTTGAGTTAAATGTGGGAAGGTGATCTCATGGCGCGGCGACCGATCCGCTGGCTCGTCCCGGCGCTGCTGGTGCTGGTCTGGCTGGCCGTCGGAGGAGGGCTGGGGCCGTTCGCCGGCAAGCTCACCGAGGTGTCCACCAACGACCAGGCCGCGTTCCTGCCGCAGAGCGCGGAGTCGACCCGCGTCCTGGAGGTGCAGGAGCGGTTCCGCGAGGACGCGACGCAGCCGCTCATCGTGGTGTGGACCGCGGACGGCGAGGACGGCAAGGACGGCAAGGACGGCAAGGACGTCACTCCCGAGCAGAGCGCCGCGGCGACCCGGGCGCTCGCCTCGCTGCGCGGCACCGAGGGCGTCGTCGGGACGCCCACGCCCTCCATCCCGTCGGACGACGGCCGGGCGCTGCAGGGCGTGGTCCAGCTCGGCCCCGACGTCGAGGACTCGCTCGGGGAGACCCTGGACCGGATCGGCTCGGCGGTGGCGGTCGACGGCCTGCGGGCTCGGCTGGCGGGGCCGGCGGCCACCCGGGCCGACCTGTCCGACGCCTTCGCCGGGATCGACGGACTACTCCTCGGGGTGGCGCTGATCACCGTCCTGATCATCCTGCTCGCGGTGTACCGGAGCGTTCTGCTGCCGCTCGTCATCATCGGCGGCGCGGTCTTCGCGCTCGGCCTCGCGTGCGCCGTGGTGTACTTCCTGGCCGACCGCGACATCGTCCGGGTCGACGGCCAGGTGCAGGGCATCCTGTTCATCCTGGTCATCGGCGCGGCCACCGACTACGCGTTGCTGCTGACCGCCCGCTTCCGGGAGGAACTGGCCACGACCGGCGACCGCTTCACCGCGGGCCGCGTCGCGCTGCGGCGCTCGTTCGAGCCGATCGTCGCCAGTGCCGCCACGGTGGCCCTGGCCCTGCTCGCGCTGCTGCTCAGCGGCCTGACCAACAACCGCGCGCTCGGCCCGGTGGGCGCCATCGGCATCGCGTGCGCCGCCCTCAGCGCGCTCACCTTCCTGCCCGCCGCCCTCGTCCTGCTGGGCCGCGCCGCCCTGTGGCCGGCGAAGCCGCGCCCGGCCGACGCGACCGGCGCGACCGACGCGGCCGGCGCCGAGGGCCGCGGGATCTGGAGCCGGGTGGCCACCCTGGTCGACCGCCGTCCGCGCCGGCTCTGGATCGCCACCGTCCTGCCTCTCGTCGGTTTCGCCCTCCTCGCGCCGCAGCTGAACGCCAGAGGGGTGCCGCTGGACGAGACCTTCGTGAACGACGCGCCGTCGGTGGCGGCGCAGGCGACGCTGAGCGAGCACTTCCCCGGCGGCTCGGGGCAGCCCGCGGTCATCGTCGTCCCCGCCGGGCGTGCCGCGGCCGTGGCGGAGACGGCCGGTAGCGTCGAGGGCGTGTCCGACGCCGCGGCGGTGACCCGGAGCGGGCGGCCGGGCGACCCCCCCAAGGTCGTCGACAGGCTCGCGCTGGTGGAGGCGACGCTGGACGACGCGCCGGACGGCGACGCCGCCCAGGACACGGTCCGGCGCCTGCGCGCCGCGCTCGCTTCCGAGGACGGTGTCCTGGTCGGCGGTTACAGCGCCCAGCGGTACGACACGACGGAGACCGCGAGGAACGACACGCTGCTCATCGTCCCGGTCGTCCTGGCGATCATCCTGCTCATCCTGATCGCCCTGCTGCGCTCGCTGGTGACGCCCGTGCTCCTGGTGGTCACCGTGGCACTGAACTTCCTGGCCACCCTCGGCGTCTCCACGCTGGTCTTCACGCACGTGTTCGGCTTCACCGGCGTCGACGCGTCCGTGCCGCTGTACGGCTTCGTCTTCCTGGTCGCGCTGGGGGTGGACTACAACATCTTCCTCATGTCCAGGGTGCGCGAGGAGACCGCGCACCACGGGGCGCGGGAGGGGTTGCTGCGCGGGCTGGTCACCACCGGCGGGGTGATCACCTCGGCGGGCGTCGTGCTCGCCGCCACCTTCGCCGCGCTGGTGGTGATCCCCCTGGCCTTCCTCGTGCAGATCGCCTTCATCGTCGCCTTCGGCGTCCTGCTCGACACCCTGGTGGTGCGATCCCTGCTGGTCCCGGCGCTGGTACGGGACCTGGGCGCGCGGGCCTGGTGGCCCAGCCGCCTGGGCCGTGCCGAGGCGGGGCGGGAGTCCCGGGAACTGACCGGGGCGTCGAGGTGACCCCTGGCCCGGGCCGGTGGGAAAGAGGTGGCCCCCGGTCCGGGCTGCGGGAAAGAGGCGACACCCGGCCTGGGCCGGTGGGAAAGAGGCGACCCCCGGTCCGGGCTGTGGCAAAGATGTGACCTCCGGCCCGGGCGGTGGGAAATAGGGCGGAAGAAGGCGATATGCCGGTGCTAGCCTTCCGGAGTCGGCCGCGGGACTCCGGCGCGACTTCCGGGACCCGCCTTTGAAGCGATGATTCGCAGCTCGTGCCCCCATTCCCCGGCCGACCCCGTACAAGACCCCGTACAAGCTCGTGCCCTCACTCCCGGCCGACCCCGCACACCACCCCGGAGGCGGCGATCGAAACTCACGTCGAGACCGTTGCGGACCTGATCGCCGCCGAGGACGTCCTGCTGTTCGTGAACGCGGCGATCACCTCCACCGGCCAGCGCGAGTTCCACTCCGGTGCCGACGAGCAGGGCCTCTCGCTGGACTTCCTGCACCGCTACCTGCTGGGCAACTACCGCGACCTGTACGCGGCCACCCTCGCCCTGGACGTCAACGACCACAACGCCGCGCTGATCGCCAGGAACCTGCTGGTCACGGCGGGGGAGGCGGACCGGGAGCAGCGCCGGGCCGAGGGACGCCTGATCGCCCGGCGGCTGGCCCTGCTGCCGCCGCCCCGGGTGTACAGGTTGTTCCGCGAGCTGCGCCGGGCCAAGGTCAACAACCGGCGCACCAGGGCGATCATGCGGGACTGGCTGGCCGCCCGCCCCGACCGCGCGTTCGACGCGGTGAAGTACCGCGGCGCCGTCAAGGACGCCGTCCGCCACGCCCACCTGAGGCCGGAGGGGGAGCTGGGGCCGTTCCTGTTCACCCCGCACCGGCCGGCCGCCTACACCACACCGATCCTGGAGACCTGGCGGCGGGCCCACTACGAGCAGGCCGCGCTGTACAAGCTGCCCTACACGGTCGCGGAGGGGTTCGCGGCGAAGCACCGCATCGCACGCGCCACCTTCCTGGAGCGCATCGCGCCCCAGCTGACCCGGCTGGAGCGGCTGCGGCTGCAGGAGTCGGCGCGGAGCCTGGGGGCCGGCGCGGTGCGGGCCGACCTCACCACGATGCCGCTGACCCGGCTGGCGTCGTACGTGCTCGCCCTCTCCCTGGACGATCGCGTGCGCCGCCGCGCCGAGCTGACGGAGGCGCTGCGCGCGGCCGCCCGCCGGACCGCGGGCGACCAGGCAGGGCGCTGGGGCGCGGTGGCCGCCGTCCTCGACGACAGCTTCTCCGCGTACGGCTCGGGGCACAAGCGCCGCCGGCCGCTCGCCGTCGCGCTCGCCTGCCACTTCCTGCTGGAGGCGCTGGCCTCCGCGTACACGCCGCTGTGGCTGTCGGGCCGCACGGACGCGCTGCTCGCCCGTCCGTACGGGGCGACACCGCTCGGCGAGCGCGTCCTCGACGGACTCGAACGCGGACCAGAGCGTCTCGTCATCGTCTCCGACGGATGGGACAACTCACCGCCGGGGCTCGCCGGAGAGGTGCTGCGGATCTGGCGCACCCGGCTCGACCCGGACCACACCTGCGCCGTCGTGCACCTCAACCCGGTGTACGACGCCGCCGACTTCGACGTACGGCGGCTGGCGCCCACCGTCCCGACCGCCGGGATCCGCGACGCCGAGAACCTGGTCGCCCTGGTGGAGCTGGCCCGGTTCGCGGAGGGACGCACCGGGCTCTTCGAGCTGCGCGCCCACCTGGCGCGCCGCGTCGAGGCGTTCCTGCGGGAGGACGCGTGACGGATCTCGCCCTCACCGGGCTCTCCACCCGCCCCGCCCAGGCGTGGGGTGGCGTACGGCTCGTCCCGCTGGTCCGCGAGGAGCCGATCGAGGACCTGAGGCTCGACGCCCGGCTCTACGACGCGGAGTTCGGCGTCGTCGCGGTGGACGCGCGGACCTCGTACCTCTCCTACATCCCGCACGGGTTCGTGGCGAGCTGGACGCCTGACGGCACCCCCGCCGCGGCGTACGGAACCCAGCTGCGGGGGCCGCAGGAACGTGAGCGCACGCCCAGCCGGATGCCGCTGCGGTTCCACCGCCGGATGGCCCGCCGGGTCGGCAGGAACCGGCTGCGCTTCCTGCCCCTGCACCTGGCGCTCGAAGGGTATCTGGCGCTGCACTTCGGCGGGCCGGAGATCGCGTGGGAGGAGTGGTCGCACCGCGCGATCAGCCAGGGGCTCTCGCCCCGTGTCGAGGAGGCGTACGTGGGCGCCGCGGTCAGCGGCCTGGAGTACGCCCTTCGCGTCTTCGAGATCCACCGCGGCCAGTGCGGCGTTCTCCTCTACGTCGCGGACGCGCTCGCCGCCGCGTTCGTGGTGCCGCACCCCGACGACTACCGCGCCCTGCACACCACCCTCGTCCACGACCTGTACGGCGAGCTGATCCACCACTACGCGATGTACGGCGGGCCGGTGCCCGATTTCCGGGCCCGCATCGCGGACGCGACGGTGCGCTCGCTCGCCGACCTGCGCGCGCAGGCCCGCCGGCAGCGGGACGAGTGGGCGGCCTTCCACGACCAGGTCATGGCGGGCGCGCTGCTGGGCGCCGACTACACCTACCAGCGCGTCCACGAGATGGGCGACTACCGCCTGTCCCGCTTCCTGCCGCCCTTCGAACGGCAGCGGGAGAACCACCTCGGCGAGCTCATCACCGACGGCGCCGGCCGGCTCGCGTACCTCAAGACGTTCCGCCTGTCGGAGAACCAGGTCCGGCGCGGTCATCTGCTGACCAGTCTCGCCGCCGGCGACTGGAACGTGGCCGCCACCGCCGCCGCGCTCGGCGTGACCGAGCCCCAGCTCGGCCTGCGCATCGAGGCCGCGGGCTTCGGCCACCTCCTTCGCCAGGACGTCCTCGACCACTACCGCGCCCAGGCCCGCCGCGGTCGCCGGTGACCACACAGGGTTTCGTGAGGTCACCGGCATGCCCCGGGAGGCCGCCGGCCTGTCGTGTCCCCCGGCGGGCCTGCGGTCAGGCCCTGATCTGCCGGGCGATGGACGGGTCGGTGATGGCGGCGTCGCCGGCCAGCAGGAGCGCCTTGGAGACGATGACCGACAGCATGCCGCCCTCCTCCTCGAACGGCAGGAATACCTGGTCGGGCGTGACACCCGGGACGATGCACAGGTAGGCGTCGTTGGGCTCCATCAGGATGTTGCCCGAGCCCAGGTGGATCCGGTAGGTGCGCAGGTCGCCGCGGACCCGTAGGAAGCGGTCGGTGAGCTCGGCCCGGTCGGCGATGCGCAGCCGGGGGAGCAGCCGGGTCAGGGCGTCGCGGCGGATCTCGGCGGTCTCGGTGAGGTCGCCGAAGTTGTAGGAGTGCCAGTAGTCGCCCTGCCCCTGCGGGTCGAGGCCGACGGAGGAGACGCCGACGGCGAGGTCGGCGTCGCGCATGGCCTCCGACAGCACCAGCGGGGGCACCTCGGTCAGCGGCGCCGGCCCGTGGAACTCCTCCTGCGGCGACTCCTCGCCGGTGCGGCGGAACCGGATCGGCCCGCTGAGGCAGAACGAGGCCGAGTCGCCGTGGCGGTCCGTCTCCCAGGAATCCCAGGGCAGGTGCATGTCCCAGCGCGCCTGCCAGCCGGGGACGTCCTTGACGGCCTCGCCCTGCCCCGAGCCGCCCGCTCCGTCCCAGTGGCCGAGCGAGAGTCCGGTCCAGCCGCGTTCGGACAGCAGCGCCTTGGCCTGGCCGTACCGCAGCCTGTGCCCGGCGAAGCGGTTGGAGAGCGTCCCGGACCGCTCCTCGGCCGGGGTGAGCAGGTAGACCTCGCGGAAGGCCTGCTTGAACGGCTGCCGCAGCCCGGTCTCCAGGAGGTGGTCGCGCCGGCCGCGGACCTCCTCGACGGTTTCCCTGATGGGGTGCCAGAGCAGCATCGGGGTGTCGGCGCGGGGCTGGATCCGGCGGCCGGCCGGATCGGTGAGCTCCCAGCCGCCGGCGGTCCTGACCGGTGTCCCGGCGGGGCCCTGCAGGATCTGCCAGATCAGCCGCCTGCCGTGGACACCGGTGACGGGATGGTCGAGGAAGAACTCCTCGACCTCGCTCCAGCGCCAGAGCCGGTCCTCGGCGAGCGCCCGCTCGACGCGGAACCGCTCGGCGGGCAGCGTCTTCCGGATCTCCTTGAGCGTGTTCCGGAAGTCGGCGAGCAGCCCGCCGTGGCTCTCCCTGACCGCTTTCGGGGCTGATCTGGCTGATCTGCCAGCTGGAGTGAGAAAGGTCAGCAGCGGTGTGCCCGCCTCGTCCAGCGCCAGCCGGATGACGTGGTCGCCCGCCTTCTCCTCCCGTACGCCGTCCGGGCCGAGCCCGAACGCCGGCACGGTCCGGTCGAGCAACTGCTCGCGGCCGAGTCCGGCCTGTGCGGCGACCTCGTCCAGCGTCCGCGCCACCCTCGCCAGGATCGACTTCTTCCTGACCTTGGTCTGCATCCGGGCGAGCGGGGCCACCACCTCCAGGCCGCCGCGTCCGGCCAGCACGAGCAGGGCGGCGTTGACGAGCATCTCGCAGCGCGAGTTGGGGCCGGACCCGCCGATCCCGATGCCCGCCGCCAGCGCCACCTCCCCGAGCAGCGGGACGACCCAGGGCTCGTCGATCAGCTCGCACGTCCACACCATGCCGCGCAGCGGCGTGGCGGTGCGCTCGTGGAGATAGGTCGTCGTGGTCCACTCGTGGTCGCCGTTCCGGTGCCGGGTCGTCACCTCCCGGTGGGCGGGGACGCGGTCCAGGACCTCCCGGACGAGCACGGCGGCCTCCGGCGTGAGCAGGGCGGCGGCCTGCTTGAGCCAGGCGGGGCTGGGACGCGCCGAGGTGGCGGTCATCCAGTGGCGCATCAGGGGGGTCATCCGCGGGTCGCCGAGGCGCGAGCCGTACTCGGCGGCCATCAGGACGGCGAAACCGTCGCCACCGCCGGTCAGGCAGGTGGTGACCATCACGGGGTCGTTCTCGGCGTGCCCGGCCAGGAAGATGTCCAGGTCGTGCTTGAGCGACGAGCGGGAGTGCCACCGGGCGCCGGTCATGATCTCCTGGATCCGGCGCATCCAGGGAAGATGGCGGCGTTGCTCCCCGGGAGAGAGCTTCTGGGTGGCCGCCCACGGGATGACCAGCGAGGACTGGTAGCTGTAACGGTGCCGGAGAGGTTCGGCCGCCGCCCGCCAGAGCAACTCGATCTCGTCGCCGGTCCAGGCGGGTTCCCGCTCGGCGACCCGCAGGGCCAGCAGCGCGGGGTCGGGGCGGTGGTCGTGGTCGCGGGACACGCTCATCCGCAACTGCGCCCACACTCCCAGCGCGCGCCACTGCGCGTCGCCGAGATCGGGCCCGAGCGCGGCGACGACCGTGTCAGCGAGCATCGGCGCGGGCCAGGAGTGTTCCGGAACGTCGAGCTTGTCGAGAGCGTAGAGCTCGTCGAGCCGGGCGAACACGTCCGCGCGGGTCCGGTCGAGGTCGCCGAGCCGGCCGAGCTGCTCGGGGGAGAGCTCGCCGAGAAGGCCCATGTCAGAGGTCAACGGTCGTCTCCAGGAAGAGGGGGTAGCGCCATGACTACCAACCGGCTCCGACAAATTCCGGCCGCGGTGTGGGAGACAGGGGGAAGACGGCCTGATCCTCCACCGGGGCGCCGAGGCCCGGTGCAACGACGCCTACCGGGGTCACCGGGAGCTCCTGCGGGCCGTGACCGTGGGCAGGGGAAGGTCGGGGAACGTGTCGAGGAGTACGTGAGGGAGCATCCTGTGCGGCCGGGGATCGCGGGCCTTTGCCACCGGCTCCGGGTGCAGCCCGGTGTGGGTCGCCTGCTGGAATTTCGAGAACACCTCGATGGTCTGGTCCTGAACCGATTTTTCGAGCTTGAGAAAGGCCCGGAAGAAGTCGCGGTGGACGCCGAGTCTCGCCGTGCATCATCTCCCGGGGTTCTCGCTGCCGCCGACGCGATCGTACCGGTGTGAGGCACAGGGTAAACCGGGGTCAATTTCTGCCCCTCGGATGATTAATATGATGCTTCATTCAGAAAAGCCGAGGAAACGCCCAGTTTTTGGTCAGTCAGTCGGCTATTGCGAGCATAGCGATGAAACACCATCCAAGCGCCACGGCTACACCTGACCAGGTCGGTGTGCGTCCCGGCATGTGTCAGTGCCGGCCACGTCCCAAGACGGCGAAAGCCGGCCGCCGCGAAACCCTTCACGCCCCGTGCCCCGGTACGTCGGCCGTGACGCTTCCCCTGCGCGGCGGGCGTCCGTCGGCTTCGCCGCGCGAGACGGTCGATCAGGTCTTCGTCGAAGGGGTCAGGACGGCCGCATGGTCTGGGTGCCGATGACGGTGAGGAGTTTCAGCTTGTCGGCGGCCTCGGTGCCGGGGGCGGCGCTGTAGACGATGATGCGGAGGTCGCTGCCGGGCACGGTGAGCACGTCGCAGTCGAGCGTGAGCGGGCCGACGTCGGGGTGGTGGACGGTCTTGCGGTCCGACTCGTGGACGCCGACGACGTGGCTGTCCCACAGCTCGGCGAAGCGCGGGCTGGCGTTCCTCAGGTCGGTGACGAGCGAGCGCAGATCGGTGTCGGCGGGGTAGAGGGCGGTCGCCGACCGGAGATCGGCGACCGCGACCGTCTCGAAGCGGATCTCCTGCTCCGGGGTGTGGCTCACACGCCCCGGGAGACCCGTGAAGTGGCGCCAGATCGGGTTGCGGTCGCGCCCGACCAGCAGGGAGGGGTCCCCGAAGAGCGCGGCCCACGGCCGGTTCCAGCTGATCAGGTTCCAGGAGGCGTCGCCGACGCTGAGGGGTGTGCCGTCCAGCTGGTCGAGCAGCCGATGCACGCTCGGGGTGATGTGGGTGGACATGCGCCCGGCGGTGGGCGGCGGCTGCCCCGCGAGGAGGAACAGGTGCTCGCGTTCCTGGGTGGACAGCCGCAGCGCCCGCGCCAGCGCGGTGAGGACATGCGCGGACGGGGAGGTCGCCCGGCCCTGTTCGAGGCGGGTGATGTAGTCGGCCGACACCCCCGCGAGCATCGCCAGCTCCTCGCGCCGCAGGCCCGCCGCGCGGCGCGGCCCGCCGCCGGGCAGCCCGACCGCGGCCGGGGCGACCCGGTCGCGCCAGTGCCGCAGCGCGGGGCCCAGTTCTGCGCTTTCGGTCATTTACCCAGTATGCGAGGTTTCTCGAGGTACAGCCTGGTACCGCCTGTCCCATCCACGGCCCGGTACGCCCTGCCTGACAGGGGAGGACGCCCTCTCCGGGACCGCCCCCCGCCCGGAGGAGGGCGAGACAGGCGTTCCCCCTGGCGTACGCCTCCCGCCCTGGCATACGCCCCCCCGCCCTGGCGTACGCCTCCTCCGAGACCGCCCTCAACATGATCACCTCGCGGTACGCCAGGACCCACCCGAAGATCAGGACCCGCGGACCCGGGCGCCACGGCAGCGACGGGACCCCGATGGTTCCGCCCGTCCGGTGGCCGCACGGAGTCGCAGGACCGCCGCCACCGCCTGGACCACGGGCGGCGGGTGCTGCTCAAGCCCGACCTGGTGCGCTGTGTCATCGACTCCGCGGGAAAGGAGGTTCCGGCCGCGGCGGTGGACGGCAAGTACGAGATCTCAACAGGACCTGACGGCCACGGTGCGGATCTTTACCAGATGCCGACGTACTTGACAGCGCCACGAGGCCCTTTATTACCCGGCCTTGGGGAAAGGCCCATTCCGGTGGCACTCATTACCCGGCCTTGGGGCAAGGCTCATTCCGGTGGCACTCGCATCCTAGGGGGCACGGAGATGGCGACCTCCGCCGAGGAAGGCCAGGGCCTGACATTTCTTTGCCGCGCTATGGGATTAGATATGTGTTTCCTCCGTATTCTGGATGAAAGGTACATAAAGCTCACCGTATGGATGTTTTTGGAGTGGGCAGGATGGCAATGGCAGATAGCTGGGACGACGGGGGAGGGCCCGACGAGAAGCTCGTGGAGTGGTTCCTGGACGGGAAGCTCACGGGGAACGAGGTACGCGCCGCGACCCTGCAATCATGGCGGCGGTGCCAGGAGGCGGGACTCACGCCCGGCGCCGTGAGGCCGCGCCTGTCTGGTGATCTTGATTTTGACTGCGGAGTGGTGCGCGCGGCCCGGCCCGTGTTCGAGCGGATGCGTACCGTCATCAAGGACACCCCCGTGACCATGTTCCTGGGCGATGCGAAGGGGGTCCTGTTCCTGCGTAACGAGGGCGACCCGGCCCTGCGCCGGACCATGGACGCGGTCGGCGCCGCGCCCGGGTTCCACTTCGCCGAGGCGGACATGGGCACCAGCGCCTTTGGCTCGGCGCTGGTGGAACGGCGGATCCGCCAGGTCACCGGCAATGAGCACTTCGCGGAGGAACTGCGCGGGCTCACCGGCGTGGGCGCCCCGATACGCCACCCGCTCAGCGGGCGGATGAACGGGGCCATCAGCGTCGTCTGCCTGAAGGACACGGCCAACGCGGAGATGATGGTCCTGGCCCGGCGATTGGCCGCCGCCGTCGAGCGGCGATTGTTCGAAATGGTGGTCGAGCACGAGCGGGCCCTGATGGAGGAGTTCCTCCGGGCGCCCGAAGGAGGCGTCGCGACGGCTTCCACGCCCCTGGACCTGTGCCGCTGTGATCGGCGCGCCCTGGAGGACGCCGCCGTGAGACTGGTCGCGCAGGGCCGGGCGGCGGTGGTGAAGATGGTCCTCTCGGACGGCCGCACCGCCACGCTCGTGGCCCAGTCGATCATCGGTTCCACCGCCATAGCGGTGAAGGCGAGGCTCACCGACGGCCAGGAGGCCCGGTCGAACGGGGGAGGAAGGTGACCGGAACCGACGAGTGGCTGCTCGCCATGAGCGAGCCGGGCATCGGCCGGCTCGCCCTGCGGGCGCGTGAGCGACTCAGCTTGCTGTGCGACGCGGGCTCCTGCATCGGCACCACCCTGGAAGTCACCCGGACCGCCGAGGAACTGGCCCAGGTCGCCGTCCCCCGGTTCGCCGACTATGTCGCCGTCGACCTGGCCGACTGCGTCCTGCGGGGCGACGAGCCCGCAAACATGGACGCGGGGCTGCGCAGGGTCGCCTTCGCGGGCATCGGGGAGGGGACCGCTCTGTACCAGCTCGGCGCGCTCATCCACCCGCTCCCGTCCACGCCGCAGGGGCGCAGCCTCGCCACCGAGCAGCCGGTGCTCGACCCGGTGCTGTCCACCGCCTTCGGGTGGCTGGCACAGGATCCCGAGCGCGGCCGGAGAATCTGTGAGCAGGGCATCCACTCGCTCATCACGGTGCCGGTGCGAGCCCGGAGCGTCACGCTCGGGGTGGTGAGCTTCTACCGCGCCACGAGCAAGGACGCGTTCGAGGAGGACGACCTCGCCCTGGCCGAGGAACTGGTCGGCCGCGCCGCGGTGTGCGTCGACAACGCCCGCCACTACACCCGCGAGTGCGCGATATCCGCAGAGCTGGAGCGCGTCACCGCGTCGTTGCAGCAGGCGCTCGACCGCCAGCGATGCTTCACCACCGATGCCTCGCACGAACTGCGCACCCCACTGGCCGGGCTACGGGTCAAGCTGGAGGAGGCGCAACTTCACCCCGACGAGACCGACCTCGCCGACCTGGTGAAACACTCCCTGTGCGATGTGGACCGGCTGCAGGCCATCATCAGCGACCTCCTCATGCTGGCCCGGATCGGAGCGGCACCGCCCGCCGCCCTGGAGCCCGTCGACCTGGCCGTACTGGCCGAGGCCGGAACCGCACGCCGCACCGGCGATCCGCACCCGGCACGGCTCGACCTCACCGCCGGCATGACGGCCGACGCCGTCCCGGAACAGATCGGCCGGGTGCTGGACAACCTGCTGGACAACGCGCAACGGCACGCCACGCACGACGTGGTGGTCACAGTGCGCCGCGACGGAAGCACAGCCGAGCTCAGCGTCACCGACGACGGCATGGGCGTGCCTCCGGCGGAGCGCGAGCACATCTTCCAGCGCTTCGCCCGGCTGGACACCGCCCGCAGCCGCGACCGCGGCGGCACCGGGCTCGGCCTGGCCATCGCCCGCGACATCGCCCGCGCCCACCACGGCACCCTCCACGTCGAGGACGCGTCCTCGGGCGGAGCGCGCTTCGTCCTCCGTCTCCCGCTCAGCACGCGGTAGGCGTCCTCGTCATCGGCCGGACGCAGGCTCACCACCGGGGAAGCCCAGAGGTCAGGCGCCGGGGTACTTCCTGAGCCAGGCTTCGGTGATCTCGTGGTTCCCGGCCGCCCAGGCCGCGAGATCGTCGGCCAGCTCGGTGATGGCGTCCCGGCCCTCAAGGTGCGCGAGCCAGTCGGCGGGGAGCGCCGCCTCACCGTGGAGGGTGCCCAGGAGGTTGCCGCAGACGGCGCCGGTGGAGTCGCTGTCGCCGGAGTGGTTGACCGCGAGCAGCAGCGCCCGTCCGACGTCGCCGGGCGCGGGGTGGGTCAGGGCGCAGTAGACCGCGATGGCGAGTGCCTCCTCGGCGACCCACGCGCCGCCCAGCGACTCCACCTTCTCCGGTGTCGGGCCGCCCCGCGCCGCGAGGGACACGGCGCCGCGCAGAGCCAGGCTGGTCTCCTCGTGCGAGGGGTACGTCGCCAGCAGGTCCATCGCCTTCCGTACGGCCCGCGCGAGCGTCTCGTCCGGCTTCGAGGACCCGACCGCCCCGCCGGGCTCGTTCTCCGTCAGGAAGCCGTTCTCCGCCGGGGACTCGTTCTCCGTCAGGAAGTGGACGATGGCGGCGAAGGCGCCGGCGGCGAGGTAGCCGGTGGGGTGGCCGTGGGTGATCTGGGCGCACTCGGCGGCCAGGTCGAAGGCGTGGCGGGCGCTGCGCGCGGCCAGGCCGAAGGAGGCCGAGCGCATGACCGTCCCGCAGCCCTTGGAATCAGGGTTGACCGGTCCGGGCTCGCCGAACGGGGCGGGGGCGGCGGTACGGCGGCCGCGCAGGCCCGACAGGCAGGCGTTCCCCGGGGCCCGCTGGGAGTAGAGCCATTCCTGTTCGCGCAGCAGGCCGGAGCGGACCGGGTCGTTCGCGGAGAGGGCCGGAGCGGGATCGCGCGCCGGACGGTCGTTCGTCGGGCGATCGTTCGCGGTCGGGGAGGAGGAGGTGGGCGCCGGCCGGGTGGCGGTGCGGTCGTGCGCGAGGTCGGCGGGCGGCGGGGAGCGGTGCTGCTGGGTGTCCAGCCAGCGCAGGTAGGCGCGCCGGACGGCGGCGACGTCACCGCCGCGGATCAGCCCCTCCACGGTGAACAGCGTCATCTGCGTGTCGTCGGTGATCAGGCCGACCTTGCCGCGCCAGTCGGGGACCAGGCCGGTCAGCCCATCGGGCCCGTGCTGCCTGCGGATCCTTTTGATCGACTCGAACTCGACGGGAGCCCCCAGCGCGTCGCCGAGCGCGCCGCCCAGCAGGCAGCCTCTCACGCGGCCGAGACGGTCCGGCAGGTCATGGACGGGAGGACGCACGGGCACGATCCTTTCGTTGCCGGTTGACATCAACATAACTTCAGGTTTGAGACTGTGCGCGAGGACACCGAGAGAAAGTGGTCGATATGCGCATTGTCCAGGTGACCGCGTTCGGGGGACCGGAGGTACTCGCGATGGACCGGTCACGAGAGCCGGGCGGGGACCGGGGTGCCCGGGTCCGGTCGGAGGGGGTGACGTGAAACCGACGTGAAACCGGATTTGTCTATCTTGGCGTTGACCAGCGTCGATGCCGTCCGCAGGCGGCATCCGAGCTGTGCGAGGTGGAGATGGTCGTCCGCAGTGGGAACCAACGACACGACACCGGGGCGGCATGGGTACGGCCGGTCAGCCGGTCGCACCCATGCCTGTCGTCTCGCTTCCCGCCGGTCGGGGAACCGCCCGGAACCCCGGGTGGGCCACCGGCCGGGAACGACGTCGGGTGGGTCACATCGCGCCGGGGTCGTCGCCGTAGCGGCTACGGGGGCTGTTGCGGCCTGACACCGGCAACGGGGTTGTACGGGGTCATCGCGGCTCCACCGAGGGGTGCCGGTCACTTCTGCGCGGGCCCGCTCGCGCCGGACGTCCGGCACCGGCGGCCGGGCATCGAGCACTGATCGCCGGCGGGGAGCAGCCGCCGCTCAGCGTCGAGCGGCGGGTGGGCCGAGGTCCGGTGCCCAGGCCGGCGGAACCGGTCTTTCACCCGGCCGTAGGCCTTCGCCAGGGGAAGGGCGATAACGACCTGAAGGGGGAGAAGTTCAACAGCGAGATCCCATACGCGACACCTGGCGCTCGTGATTTGCTATCGATCACCAACGCCTGCGGGGTATGGCACCGATCTGTTGACGATCAAGGAGAAAGATGAAGAAGATCAAGACGGGGTTGCTGGCGCTGATGGTGGCCGGGTTGCTGGGCGCGAGCGCCACGCCGGCCGCGGCGATCGATCTGCATGATCAGGTTACCAAGCCCGACTGCGACAGCCACTGGATGGACCCCGGCGAGTAGCTCACCGGCGGAAACCGGCGTCGCGTGAAGCGGCCGGACGAGGGGTTTCGACACTCCCGTCCGGCCGCGCTCCCGTCCGGCCGCGCTCCCGTCCGGCCGCGCTCCCGTCCGGCCGCGCTCCCGTCCGGCCGCGCTCCCGTCCGGCCGCGCTCCCGTCCGGTCGC
>NZ_JBFAAE010000021.1:0-136095 GCF_040639575.1 Streptosporangium sp. NPDC023825
ACCGTGGCCGCCGGAGCACGCGAGGCCGCATCGGCGTAGGCGGCCGCCAGATCCACCTTGGCCTGCGCCGCGACCGCGTCGGCCGCATGGATCGCACCGTTCACCGTCCCCGGCGGAAACCCGGTCACCGCCGTCCCCGGACTCAACCCCAGATCACCCGTGATGACCGTGGCACCGGTATTGGTGACCGTACTGCCCGCCAGAACCGCGAAGGCCCCCGCCGTACCCAGACCCACCGGCGCCACCACCGCACCCGCGGCACGAGGCGTCACCACGACACACCCGAACGCGACCAGCGCGGTGAGAACCCCCGCCAGCCAGGAACGGACGCCGTGTCGTCGCACGACACGAGAATTTTTACTGCTCGTCACCGAACAATCCTTTTCTTTTGGCATTTATCACGTCGGCGCATTGTCAATAACGCGCCGCAGCCTCCAATCCTATTAATCGCCATCTTCGTTATCGTTGTTCGACATGCCGGAGACTCGACCCCACACGTCATTTATCGCCATAAATAGAATTACCTGCGCCGCCGATGGAGATGGCGCTTCTTTCGGCGAGACCGATTTCCGGGGCCTCCCCCTCGAAAACGACGCGGCCGTCCCCTCGAAAACGGCGAGGCCGTGCGACGGCACGCCTCACCTCTGGTCCGGCCGCAGGTCGGCGACGCGCCGCTCTCCCGTCCCCCGGCGGCGGCGTGCGGAATTCCCCGGTCGCGCCCCGGCGGCGACCACCCGGAAAAGCCGAGAATCCCAGGCCGGCGAACCGGCCTGGGATTCTCGTCCAGGAAAGAGCGGGAGACCTCCGGGGCCCGCCTTCGCGGCCCCGGCGGCCTATCGGCCGTAGACCTCCAGCTCCCACAGGGAATAGCCGTACGGGGTCGCGCGCTGGGTGCCGTACACCCGCACGTAGCGGGCGCTGGTCGCGGTGAGGCTCACGTCGTCCACGCCGCCGTCACCGGTGGTCGTGGCGTGCGCCTGCGTCCAGGTGGTGCCGTTGGCCGAGGTCTCGATCCGGTACGCCCTGCCGTAGGCGGCCTCCCACTGCAGCCTCACCCGGCTGACCTGCCTGGCCGAACCCAGGTCCACCGAGATCCACTGCGGGTCCGAGAACGCCGACGACCAGCGGGTGCCGCCGTTGCCGTCCACCGCGTTGCTCCCGACGAACGCCCCGTTCTCCGTGGAGGAGGTCGTGACCGGACGCCCGGACGACAGCAGCACGACACCCGGGCTCGGCGTGGGCGTCGGGTTCGGGGTGGTCCCGCAGTCGCCCGAGACGACCCCGGCCGCGTAGCGGAGCCCGCCGTACAGGTGCGCCCGGAAGTTGGCCTCGGTGTAGGACGCGATGGTGTGGCCGAGGCCGGTGTACCAGGACCGGCCGCCCTGGTAGGCCTTGCACCAGGAGATCGGGTGGTCGGCCCCCATCGACCCGCCGGAGTAGGTCGACTCGTCCAGCGTGGCGAGCACGTGGGCGGTGGAGCGGGGGTTGGTGCGGTAGTTGTACAGCTCGTCGGTGCGCACCCAGTTCGCCGGGAGGTGGGCCGTCGAGGGGTGCGTGCGGTCCTCCACCCGTACGGTCACCTGCTGGATGGCGGGGTGGGAGGCGAAGTAGGCGCCGACGAGGTTGCCGTACCAGGGCCAGTCGTACTCGGTGTCGGCCGCGGCGTGGACGCCCACGTATCCGCCGCCGCCGGCGATGTAGGACTCGAACGCCGTCTGCTGCGTGGCGTTGAGCACGTCGCCGGTGGTCAGCAGGAAGACGACCGCCCGGTACTGGGCCAGGTTGGCCGTGGTGAAGGCGCCGGCGTCCTCGGTGGCGTCGACGGTGAAGCCGTTCTCTGTCGCCAGCCCGCGCAGCGCGGTGATGCCCGCGGGGATGGCGTCGTGCCGGAACCCGGCCGTCTTGGAGAAGACCAGGACCTTGTACGCCGGATCGGCCGCCAGGGCCGGAGCACCCAGACCGATCATGACGACGAACAACGCGGTGACAACCGCGATGATGTTACGCACCGTAGACCTCCATTTCCCAGAGGGAGTAGCCGTACGCGGTCGCGCGCTGGGTGCCGTACACCCGCACGTATCGAGCACTGGTCGCGGTGAGGCTCACGTCGTCCACGCCGCCGTCACCGGCGGTCGTGGCGTGCGCCTGCGTCCAGGTGGTGCCGTTGGCCGAGGTCTCGATCCGGTACGCCCTGCCGTAGGCGGCCTCCCACTGCAGCCTCACCCGGTTCACCTGCCTGGCCGAACCCAGGTCCACCGAGATCCACTGCGGGTCCGAGAACGCCGACGACCAGCGGGTGCCGCCGTTGCCGTCCACCGCGTTGGACCCCGCCGAGGCGGCGTTCTCCGTCGAGGACGCGGTGACCGGGCGCCCCGCCGACAGCAGCGTGCCGGTGGGCGGGCCCGTCCCGGTGGTCAGGGTGAAGTCGTCCACGTCGAACAGCGGGCCCGTCCCCCCGGCGAAGACCAGGAAGAGCCTGGTGGTCCCGGCCGGGGCGTTCGTCAGCGTGGCGGAGACGTCGACGAACGTCTCCCACCCGCCGGTCGGTGCCACGGTGGCGGTGCCCAGCAGGGTCCCGGTCGCCGACCCCGCCCTGACCTGGATCGTCCCACCGGCCCCGGCGGAGGAGACCCGGGCGGTGAACCTGGTGACACCGCTCAGGACGTAGGGGTCGAAGGAGATCCAGTCGCCGTTCTCGATGCTGCCCACGGTCTTCGCCCCGTGCGCGGCCGGCTTGTCGTACTGGGCCACCCCCTGGGAGGTGGTGTAGTGCTCGGCCTGCCGGTTCCTCGGCTGGGTGACGTGCTGGGTGTGGGTGGTGAGCCCGCCCGCGTCGGTGTACTCGGCGTCCCAGACCCCGAAGAGGTTGGCGGCCCCGTCGTGCTCGCCGTTGCCGGGCGTCTGGATCGTGCCCGAGCAGCCGTTGGCGGTGGCCATCGGGTGCCCGTGGGTGTCGTGGCCGAGGATGTAGGTCATCTTCACCTTCGCGCAGTCGATCGTCGCGTCCTCCGCGTCGGTGACCGTGATCCGGTACGGCACGGCGTCGCTGAAGCCGAACACCTGCCCGTTGAGCGGGAGGTCGATCCGCACGACGGGCGCGGTGTTGCCGACGTTGATCTCGATGTTGGCCGTCGCGGTGTTGCCGGTGCCGTCGCGCACGGTCAGCGTGACGATCCGCCTGCCGTCGGTGGTGTAGGTGTGGGTGGGGTTGGCCGCGGTGGAGGTGGCGCCGTCGCCGAACGCCCAGGAGTAGGTGAGCGCGTCGCCGTCGGGGTCGGAGCTGCCCGCCGAGGAGAACGCCACGGTCAGCGGCACCTTGCCGGAGACCTTGTCGGAGGTCGCCCTGGCGATGGGTGCCCGCCCGCCGGTGCCGATGTGCTCGATGCGGTACAGCGCCGAGTCCTGGTTGCCGTTGAACCAGCCGGTGCCGTAGTCGAGCACGTACAGGGCGCCGTCGGGGCCGAACGCCATGTCCATCACCAGCTTGCCCGACCAGGGGAAGGGCTGGATGGTGCCCCGGGTGCCGTCGGCGTTGACCTCGATGTCCTTGATCCACTGGCGCTGGAGCTCGCCGGCGAGGAAGTGCCCGTCGAGCGACTGCGGGAACTTGACCGGCGAGTTCAGCGCGGCGGAGTAGCGGTAGACGACGCCGCCCATCGGCGACTCGGCGCCGCAGCCGAACTCCGGCACCAGGGTGCAGCCGTCGTAGGTGATCCAGGCGGCCTTGGCCGCGGGCAGCTTGACCAGGCCGGTGTTCTTGCGCGAGGTGTTCTCGGGACCGCCCGCGCAGTCGTACTTCGCGCCGATCGCCGAGGTGTCGTAGTCGTAGCGGGCGTAGGTCTCGGCCGGGGTGTTGTTGCCGGTGCAGTACGGCCAGCCGAAGAAGCCGGGCCCGGTGATCCGGTTGAACTCGACCTGGCCGCCGGGCCCGCGGGGACCGGCGGTGCCGGCGTCGGGGCCGTAGTCGCCGAGGTAGACGACGCCGGTCGCCTTGTCGACGCTCATCCGGAACGGGTTGCGGAAGCCCATCGCGTAGATCTCCGGACGGGTGTTCGCGGTGCCCGGGGCGAACATGTTCCCGGCCGGGATCGAGTACGACCCGTCGGCGTTGACCTTGATGCGGAGCACCTTGCCGCGCAGGTCGTTGGTGTTGGCCGCGCCGCGCTGCGCGTCGAGCGCGGGGTTGCGGTTCGGCCTGTCGTCCAGGGGGGCGTAACCGTCGTTGAACCCGGGCTCGCTGTCGTCGCCGGTGGTCAGGTAGAGGTTGCCAGCGGCGTCGAAGTCGATGTCGCCGCCGACGTGGCAGCAGGCGCCGCGGCTCGCCCTCACCTCCAGGACGCTCTTCTCGCTCGCGAGGTCGAGGGTGCCGTCGGTGTTCAGCCTGAAACGCGAGAGCCGGTTGACGCCGTCGAAACGCGCGAACTCCGCCGGGGTGCCGTCGGGCGGGGAGCCGTTCGGCGGCGTCGACAGCGGCGGCGCGTAGTAGAGGTAGACGAACCGGTTCGTGGCGAAGCCGGGGTCGACGCCGATGCCCTGCATGCCCTCCTCGTCGTTGAAGTAGACGGAGAGCTTGCCCGACACCTTGGTGTTCCCGGCGGCGTCGGTGATCCGGACCGTGCCGTCGCGGGCGGTGTGCAGGACGGAGCGGTCGGGCAGCACCGCCATCGTCATGGGCTCTCCCACCTCGGCGACCCCCTTGGCCAGCGTGACCTGCTGGAACTTGGCGGGGTCGACGGGCGGGGCGGCCGCGCTCGCCGCGGCCGGGGCCGAGGTGGCGGCCGGGGCCGCGGCGGTGGCCGGGAGCGGGTGCAGGAGGGCGGTGAGAGTGAGGAGAGCGGTCAGGGGTGGTAACCATCGGCGGAGCGAGGCCATGGGCGAGACTCCAGGTCTCTGTGGGGGGTGGACCGGTGGTCAAGGTCTCGGGGCGGGGGCCCGGGGTCCCTGGAGGGGGACACCGGAAAAAGCTGAGGGAGCGCTCTCCCAACCCGAGATTGCTCTTGCTCGACAATCGTTGTCAAGGGGCTGTTTAACCTGACGGAAACAGCCGGCGCACCGCGATCGAACACCGGCACGTTTAAGGGAACGCTCCCTGGCGGTCTTTTGTACCGTGCCAGGCGCCGCTGACCTGGTCGAATCGGAATCTCTTCGAGGAAGCGTCTTCCCGATTCGTCCGGCACGTCGGCCGACCGGGCGGGGCCCACCGTTGACAGGAAACGCGAACGCAATCATCCTTCGTCAGGGAGCGCTCTCTTCATGATCGTCGACGAACCGCCGGCGGGGAGACGGCGGGGGCGGCGGGGGCGGCTCGGCCGAGGGGGCGGCGGTATCACGACCGTCTGCGCCGATGATCGTGACGTCGTTCCCGAAGCCGTGACCGGCGGGGGTTGCGCGGGGCGGGCCAGAACGGGATCTTGCAGGGGTAACCGATTTCCCCCTCAGGAGACGACAATGTTGCCCCTCCATATGCGTCGCCGGGAGTTCGATCCCGACCCCGGACTGGCCGCTGCCCGCGAGCAGCCGGGCCTGCAACGGGTCCCGACGCCCTACGGCCGCGAAGCCTGGCTGGTCACCCGGTACGACGACGTGCGTGACGTGCTCAGGAACGCCGAGCTGTTCAGCTACGCCAGCGGCATAACCCTGCCGCCCATGAGCGAGGAGCAGGCCAGGCGGCTACGCGCCGGTGCGCTGCTCCTGATGGACCCTCCCGACCACACCCGCCTGCGCCGCATGCTGACCCCCGAGTTCACGATGCGCCGCATCCGCCGCCTGGAGCCCCGCGTCCGCGAGATCGTCGCCGACCACCTGGACGCGATGGAACGTACCGGTGCCCCGGCCGACCTGATCTCCGAGTTCGCCACGCCGATCCCGTCGCTGGTGATCTGCGAGCTGCTGGGCGTGCCCTACGAGGACAGGGAGGCCTTCCAGGCGCGCACCCGGTCGATCCTCGACTTCAACCAGCCACCGGAGGCACGCGGGAAAGCCCAGATGGAAGCCTCCATGTACATGGCCGAGCTGGTCGGCCGGGCCCGGGCCGAACCGGGCGAGGACCTGCTCGGCATGCTCATCCGCGAGCACGGCGAGGGGATATCGGACGACGAGCTGGCCGGCATCGGCGGCCTGCTGCTGGTGGCGGGCCACGAGACGACGGCCAGCATGATCGGCCTGGGCACACTGGCCCTGCTGCGCCACCCGGACCAGCTCGACCTGGTGCGTGCCGCCCCGGACAAGGTCAAGGGCATGGTCGAGGAGCTGCTGCGCTGGCTGACGATCATCCACCAGGGCGCCACCAAGGTGGCCTCGGCCGACACAGAGATCGCGGGTGTGCCGATCGCGAAGGGCGACGTGGTGGTGGTCTCGCTCCCGGCCGCCAACCGCGACCCGGCCCTGGCCGAGGACCCCGACCGTTTCGACATCCAGCGGCCCGAAATGCCCCACGTCGCCTTCGGTTACGGCGCGCACCACTGCATCGGCGCGCCACTGGCCCGGATGGAGATGCAGATCGCCTTTCCTGCCTTGTTCGACCGGTTCCCCGGGCTGCGCGAGGCGGGGGAACCGGAGTTCCGTTCGTTCAATGTGGTCTACGGCCTGACGACCTTCCCTGTCGCCTGGTGACGCCCCGGCCCGCTCGGCCGCCCGGCTGAGCGGGCACGTCAGTCGCCGGCCGGCGCGGAGGCCTCCAGGGCGGGGACGCCGTTCCTGAGGTTGACCGGCCGGTGGGCCCGGAACCGGTCGTCCGGCTTCAGGACGCCAAGCGCACCTCCTACTGGGCCTACCGGCAGCGTTCCGGCTACGGCACCGACCACCGCGTCGTCAAACACGGCCTCACCACCGGCACCCGGTTCCGCGCCTGCCGCCTGGTGAGGATCCGTTGATCCGGGCCGTCCACTGATCCGAAACAGGAGCCCGGTCACACCCGTGACCGGGCTCCTCGGCAGCCGGCGGCGTGGCCCGGCCGGTACAGGTACGCGTGGCCGGCCGATCCGACCACCGCCACGCGTCCGTGAGGGCGACACCGGTTCAGACTCGCCGTCGCCCAGGCCGAGCCGATTGTCGGTGTCGTCTGGTTGTGTGAGCGGCACAGATCACCGGGCCGGTCATGAGAGGTGGCGACGGACGTTGAAGGGTCAGCGGCTTCCCGCGGAGGACGAGAAACGTTTCTGGGACTTGGTGGAGGCGGCCTGGGCGCCGCTGGGAGCGGAGGTCGATCAGGCACGACGTGCGCTGGCGCATCGGACGCCCGCTCCCGACGAGGACCTTCACGGCAAGCCGCCGCTCGCCGTGGTCGAGGCCGCTCTGAAGAGGTTCCTGGACAACCTCGCCTCCATCAGCGAGGAATTGCCGGCGGACGAGCTGGCGAATCTTGATCGGGTGGTCGAGAGCAGGCTCTACGACATCGACCGCGCGGACATCCACGCGGTCACCGACGGCTCCGACGACGGTTTCCTCTATGCACGCGGCTTCATCGTCGCGCTGGGCCACGACTTCTACACCGCGGTGGCGGAGAACCCGAAGAAGGCGGTGCTGGACGCCGAGTGCGAGGAGATGTGCTACTTCTTCGCCCACCTGCACCGCGAGCGCCACGGAGCCTTCCCGAAGACCGGGTCGGGCATCTCCCGCGAATCGTTTTCGAACACGGCCGGCTGGTCCGGCTGATCCGGTCCGGGCTCTCCGGTCCGCGCCCTCTGGGGCCGTCCGACCGGATCCGCCTCCAGGTCTCCCCACCACATCGAACGGCCGGGCCTGAACCGGTGCTCGAGGCGTACCCGACACCGGTCACCGGCCGGCCGGGTGGGGATCGGGGCAAAAAACAGACCAGCGCGTCCCGCGATGTGATCGGGAACGCGCTGGTCTGGATTGTTGTGCGCCGCCAGGGACTCGAACCCCGGACCCGCTGATTAAGAGTCAGCTGCTCTAACCAACTGAGCTAGCGGCGCTTGCAACGGAGGTAACTCTAGCAGCAGCTTCAGCGCGCTCGCACCTCGGTTGATCCCGGCCGGCTCCTGTCCGTTTTCCGGAGAAACCGGGCCGGGTTTTCCGGAGAAACCGGGCCGGCCGGACGCCGTCCGGTCCTCCACAGACTCGGGGCCGGACAGTCCCCCAACTGTCCGGCCCCGGTCTCTTCGCGGGCTTTGCCGTCGTCTCCCCCAAGACTTCGGCGGCTCCGCTCAGGAACGCGATCCCCCTCGCGTTCTTATCCGGTGAAAAGTCTCTGCAACGCTCCCCCCGGGCTTCGCAGACCCCTCGACCTGCAACAACACTACCTAGCCAAATGTAACGGGCGCGTCATCCAAAGGTTGATTTTGCGCCTACACCCAACCTTGACCCGGTATCACCGAAGCGCCATCGGCCCCCTGCGGACATGCGGGAAAACGCCGTCGAGGTGGTGATCGCATCGATCCGGGCTCGCGGGCGCGTTGGTTCCGGGCGCCCGCCGGGGCCCGTCGGCCGTTCCGGCCCGGATCGGTGTGGTCACCGGGTTTCCGGTCGGTGTGGTCACCGGGTTTCCGGCCGGGGCGCGGGTGCCCGGCGAGTGCCGTCAGCGAGGTTCCGGCGGGACCCTCGGCAGAACGGGACCGTCAGGGGAGTTCGAGGTCGATCTCCATGTTGTCCCTCAGAGCCCGGCTCACCGTGCAGTACTTCTCCTCGACGCGGTGGGCCACGGCACGGAGGACCTCGGCGGCCTTCTCGTCACCCTCGGGCAGCTCCACGTCGTAGGTGATGGTGATCGTCCCCAGCCTGGACGACTCGACCTTCTCCGCCTGGACGGTCATCGCCAGGCGGGTCATCCGATGGCCGCGCTGGGCCGTCAGCGGCTCCACGGTGACGATGTTGCAGCCGCCGAGCGCCGCGAGCAGCAGCTCGACCGGGGTGAACACCCCCTGCTCGTCACCGCCGCCCATGGCGACCTCGGCTCCGCGATCGTTGCGCGCCACGAACCCGTCGTCGGTCCGCTCCACTCTCACCTGTGCCATGGCGTTCCTCCCCCTGAATCTGCGGATCACCCTACAGAGGCCCGCGAAGGGAGGAACGCCCGGGTGAGGGCGGGAACGAGGCCCGCCTCAGGCCTCTGGGTGTTTGGACAGGTATTCGATGTAGAACGGCCGCAGCGCCTCGCCCAGCTCCCCGTGGCCCGAGGCCATCGCGTCGCTGAGCAGGGCCGAGACCCGGCTGAGGTCGTTGGTCGTCTGATCCTCGTTCCCCGCGGACGCCTCCGCCGCGGGGATCAACGTGAGCAGCTCCCACAGGAAGCCGAGATCTCCGTGGTGCACGGCGTAGTGGACCGCGCGATCATGCAGTTCCTGGGCCGACAGCGACTCAAGCTCGTCCGTTTCCAACAGACCCACCCCCTCACGCCCCTTCTGCCCCGAGAATATGGCCATCATGCGCAATTGAGGGTATGCACCGTCAGTGCACCAGCCGGACCACCATCTTTCCGGTGTTGGCCCCGCGGAGCATGTCGATGAACGCCCGCGGGGCGTTCTCCAGGCCGTCGACCACGGTCTCGGTGAAGGTGATCTTGCCCTCGCGGAGCCAGGCGCCCACCTCGGCGATCATGTCGGGCAGGCGCTCCGGGTGGTCGGACACGATGAATCCGCGCAGGGTGAGCCGCTTTCCCACGACCAGGCCGATGTTCCTCGGGCCCGGGACCGGCCCGGTGGCGTTGTAGGAGGAGATCGACCCGCACATCGCGGCCCTGCCGTACGTCCTCAGCTCGTCGATGGCCGCCTCCAGGTGCTCGCCGCCGACGTTGTCGAAGTAGACGTCGATCCCCCCGGGGGCGGCCCTGGCGAGTTGCTCGTGGATCTCGCCGTCGCGGTAGTTGAAGGCGGCGTCGAAGCCGAGGTCGCGGATCAGGTGGGCCACCTTCTCCCGTGACCCGGCGCTGCCCACCACGCGCGAGGCCCCCTTCAGCCGGGCGATCTGCCCGGCCATGCTGCCCACCGCCCCCGCCGCGCCGGACACGAACACCGCCTCCCCGTCCTCGAAGCGGGCGATGTCGAGCAGGCCCACGTACGCGGTGAGGCCGGTCATGCCCAGCGCGCCCAGGTAGGCGGAGAGGGGTACTCCGGGGATCTCCTCGACCTTGCGAGCCTCCTTCGCGTCGAGGACGGCGTACTCGCGCCAGCCGTACCTGTGGGTGACGGTGTCTCCGGGCGCGAGGCCGGGCGCGCGTGACGCGACGACCTCACCGAGCGCGCCGCCGTCGAGGGGCTCGCCGATCTGGAAGGGCGGGGTGTAGGACTTGCCCTCGTTCATGCGCCCCCGCATGTACGGATCGACGCTCATGAAGAGGTTGCGGACGAGGATCTCCCCTTCGGCGGGGGCGGGCAGCTCGGCCTCCACCGTTTCGAAGTTCTCCGGAACCGGCCACCCCGAGGGCCGCGACACGAGCCGGATCTCCCTGGAGACCGTGCGTCCCTCCCCACGCGGCGCACGACCGGTGGTCCTCGCTCCCGGGCCGGGCCCCGTTCCCTGGCCGGGCCCCGTTCCCGGAGCGGGTCCTGTTTCCGGGTCGGGGCCGGGACCGGGACCGGGCCGGGGAGGGGGACCGGGCTTGGGGGGACCTGGCTTCGGCGGGGGGCCGGGCTTGGGGGGCGGGCCGGGTTTGGGGACGGAATGGGCCTCGGTTCCGGTTCCGGGCGCTGTGCCGGCTCCGGCGGACGGCTTCTCCGGTCGGCCGGTGAATGATCGGGCGTTGGACATGATGAGGTCCCCTCGGCGATTCGTGCTCCTCACCTGGGACTTTCTCATCCGGCGGCGTTTCTCCACGGCGGGGAGCGGCGCACCTGACATGATCTCGCCACTTTCATGACCGCATACGGTCACGGATGCGAAACTTTCCGCGGCAGCCGGGCCGGCTCACCGTCCCGGCGATCGTGGCGGCCGCCGCGTCCTCGTCGCCCCAGGTGACCGGACCGGTGGACACGCGACCGACCGAAAAATCACCTGTTATGCGTATATATCCACACCGAGGGCGTAAATCTATCGTCCGTCCGGCTATCCATGCGAGGATCCCGAAACGTGAAAGTAATCATCAAGATATTGGTCGTGGCAGCCGCTCTGTGGGCGGCGACCCGGTTCGTGGACGGCATCACGGTGTCCGCGCGGACCCCGGTCAAGGAGATCGGCACGCTCATCGCCGTCGCCTTCGTCTTCGGGATCGTCAACGCGGTCCTGAAGCCGATCATCGCGACGCTCGGCTGCGCCTTCTACATCCTCACGCTCGGCCTGTTCGCCCTGGTGGTCAACGCCGGGCTGCTGCTGCTGACCAGCTGGATCGCCGGCGAGCTCTCGCTGCCCTTCCATGTCGAGGGCTTCTGGGCCGCGTTCTGGGGCGCGATCGTCATCGGTCTGGTCAGCTGGCTGCTCGACCTGATCCTCGACAAGATCGTCGGCGACTGAGCCGATGACCGTCGTCCTTGACGGCGCCCACCTGACCTGCGAGCAGGTCGACCGGGCGGCCCACGGCTCCGGGATCGCGCTGGGCTCCACCGGCCGCGCGGAGGCGGCATGGCGGATGGCCGGTCTGCTCAACGGTCCCGTGTACGGCCGGACCACCGGCGTGGGCGCCAACAAGGACGTGGCGGCCGAGGACACCGGCCTGGACCTGCTCCGCAGCCACGCGGGCGGCGCCGGACCGGTGATCGAGGCGTTCCGCGCCCGCGCCACCCTCGTGGTCCGCCTCAACCAGCTGCTCGCCGGCGGCTCGGGGGTCGATCCCGCGCTCCTGCCGGTGCTCGCCGCCGCCGTCAACCGCGGTCTCACCCCGCCGATCCGCACCTACGGCGCCATCGGTACCGGCGACCTGACCGCCCTGGCCACGACCGCGCTCTGCCTCCTGGGCGAGTTTCCCTGGACCTCGCCCTCCGAGGACGTACGGACCGGGGCGCGGACCGGGAATCCCCCGTCCGCGAGCGGAGTCGGGAGCACGGCCGGGAGCGGAGCGGGAAGCGCGGGAGGCGGCCCGCCGGGGACGCGGGCGGGAGATCCGGTACCCAGGTTCGCGCTCGCCTCCGGTGACGCGCTGCCGTTCATCAGCTCGGGCGCGGCGACCCTGGCGGACGCCGCGCTGGCCTGTCACCGCCTGGGCGTCCTGCTGTCCGCCGCCACCGCGGTCGCGGCCCGCTCCTTCCGGGCGATCGAGGCCTCGCTCGAACCGCTCTCCCCCGTCGTGCAACGCGGCCCCGAGCAGACCGAGGTCGCGACCGGGCTGCGGGCCCTGGTCGGCTCCACCAGCCCGCGCCGCGTCCAGGACCCGTACGGCTACCGCGCCTTCCCGCAGGTCCACGGGGCCGTCCTCGACGCTCTCGGGCGGGCGGAGCGGACGATCGCCGAGGAGATGAACGCGGCCCCGGAGAACCCGCTGATCGCCGACGGCCGGGCCTGGCACAACGGCAACTTCCACTCGGCGCGGGTCGCGCTCGCCCTCGACGCCCTGCGGGCCGCGCTCGTGCAGACCGCGACGCTGAGCGCCGCCAGGCTCGCCACCCTGAACGATCCGGCCCACACGGGCCTGCTCCCCTTCCTGGCCGAACGTCCCGGGCTGTCCGGGGTCATGATCCTCGAATACGTCGCGCACTCCGCGCTGGGTGAGCTGCGCCACCTGGCCGCGCCGGTCACCCTGGGCGGCGCGGTGCTCTCCCTGGGCACCGAGGACCACGCGAGCTTCACCCCGCAGGCGGCCCGCTCCGCGCTCGCCGCCGCCGAACCGCTGGAGATCGTCCTGGCGTGCGAGCTGGTGGCCTCCGTACGGGCCCTGCGGCGGCGCGGCCTGCCCTGCGACCTGCCGCTCGATCCCGCGATGGAGGACCGCCCCCTGGACGCCGACCTCGACGCGGCACGCGGGCTCCTGCCCGGCCTCGTTCCCTGAGACCCGCGAGTCAGCCGACCGAGCCGCGCTCGCGGAGCTGGGGTGCCTGGACGATGCGGCGGCGGCGCGTGTTGCCGTCGGCGGCCGCCACGACGATGCGGACGGCGGCCCGGACGATGCCGTCGATGTCCCAGTCGACCGTGGTCAGGCCGGGGGTGAGCAGGCCCGACATGGGATGGTCGTCGTAGCCCATCACCGACACCTCGAACGGGATGCCCAGCTTCCGCTCGGCCGAGGCCGCGTAGACGCCGTAGGCGATCGAGTCGGCGAAGCAGAAGAACGCCCGGTGGCCCGCGTCGAGCATCTCGCCCGCGACCTGGGTGGCGGTGCCCAGCGACTGCGAGGCGGTGACCATCTCGATGTCCAGGCCCAGCCGCCCGGCCTCGGCCAGGACGTGCACGTCGGCGGGCCGGTCGGGGGTGCTGGCGCGCGTCGAGGTGAGGACGGCCAGGCGCCGGTGACCCCGCCGGCGCAGATGCTCCAGGGCGAGGGTCACCCCGGCGCGGTTGTCGAAGACGACCTCGCCCGCGGTGCGCGCCCCGGCGAGGGCGTCGCCGATCGACACCACCGGCAGTCCCTCGCACAGGTCGGCCCAGAGCGGCGCCGCGGGGTCGACCGGCTGCACGATCAGCGCGTCCACCCGCTGGTCACGGAGCTGCCTGGCGAGCGTGTGCTCCCTGGCCGGGTCTCCCGCGGCGTCCAGGATCAGGGCGTAGCGGTCGTTGTCCTTGAGTGCGCGGCCGATGCCGACGGCCAGCGCCTGCTGCCAGAGGTCCTCCAGGGAGCCGCAGAGCAGGCCGATCATCCCGGTCCGGCCGCTGGCCAGGGCGCGGGCGATGGGGTCGGCCTCGTAGCCGAGCTCGGCCGCGGCCCGCCGCACCCGCTCGATGGTCTCCTCCGACACCTGCATGCCGCGCAGGGCGTACGAGACGGCGGCGGGCGACAGACCGGTGGCCTTCGCCACCTCACGTATGGTCGCTCGTTTCCGGGGCTGGGGCATCGGACCAGCCTATTCCCCGGGGCTTTCGAAGGCGCGCTCCCCGCGCGATCGGCGGCGTCGCGAGCCATCGGGAGGTATTGACACGAAGCTAGGTGAAGCGGTTCACTGAAACGGTTCACTGAACCGTGTCACTGTTGAATGTGGCGAGGTGGAGGCGTTTACCCCTATTCTAGGTAGGGAATACCTCGAAGGCGTGAAAGGAGGGGACCCGTCGTGACCGTCGACGTTCACCAGCATCTGTGGACGCCCGCGTTCGTGGACGCGTTCAGACGTCGCACGACCGCGCCCCGGCTCGACGGCTGGACCCTCCACCTGGACGGCGAGCCCGCCTACGAGGTCGACCCCGCCGACCACGACCTCGCCGGGCGCCTCGCGCTGAACGCGGGGCTCGATCTGGCCCTCGTGTCACTGTCCAGCCCGCTCGGCATCGAGTCGCTGCCCCCCGACGAGGCGTGGCCGATCATCGACGCCTACCACGAGGACGCCCTCGCGCTGCCCGCGCCCTTCGGCGCCTGGGCGGCGACCTGCCTCAGCGAGGTCGATCCCGCCAGGCTCGCCAAGACCCTCGACGCGCGAGACGGCGTGCGGAACGACGCGAAGGACGGCGGGGCGAAGGGCGACGGCGGGGCGGGGGGCGTGAGGCCGGGATTCGCCGGGCTCCAGCTGCCCGCGACCGCCGTGCGCGACGCCGCGGGCCTGGCCGGGGTCGCCCCGCTGCTCGACGTGCTCACCGAGCGCGACCTGCCGCTCTTCGTGCACCCCGGACCGGCCGCCGAGCCCGAGGGGCCCGGCTGGTGGCCCGCCGTCGTGCCGTACGTGCAGCAGATGCATGCCGCGTGGTACGCCTTCGCCGCCTTCGGCCGGGCCCGCCACCCCCGCCTGCGGGTCTGCTTCTCGCTGCTCGCCGGGCTGGCCCCGCTCCACTCCGAGCGCCTGGCCAACCGGGGCGGCGAGGGCCGGGGACAGGTCGATCCCGACCTGTTCCTGGAGACCTCCTCCTACGGCCCGCGCGCCATCGACGCCGTCGTCCGCGAGCTCGGCGTCGACATCGTGGTCAGCGGTTCCGACCAGCCCTACGCCACCGCACCCGACCCCGCGCTCGGCGACGCCGCCTGGCACGCCATCGCGGTCACCAACCCGAACCGCCTGCTGAACGGAAAGGAGTCGCGCAAGTGAACCAGTACCAGGGCCGCGAGAGCTGTGTGCTCCCGGCGAAGAGAGCCGTGAGCGAGCGGCGCGCACGAGCCGCCGGGCCCGCCGACCGCGCCCGTCGCGCCCGTCGTGCCGGTCACGCAGGTCACGCAGGACCGGACGAGTCCGGCGAGCTCGCCGGGCGAGTGGCCGCCGCGGGCTCCGGGCCGTTCGGCGGTGAGACCTCATGAGCTACGAGGCCCTGCCCGCCCGCGCCCTCGACCGGCGCGAGCTCCTCGACCTGGTCAACGAGCTGGCCGCCGACCCGTCCACCTGGCAGGACCAGGTGGAGTTCCCCGAGGAGGGCGGGCGCCACTTCGCCTCCCTCTACCGCGACTCCCACGTGGACGTCTGGCTGCTGTGCTGGCGTCCCGAGGACGACACCGGCTGGCACGACCACGACACCTCCTCCGGGGCGGTCCGCGTGGTGGCCGGGACGCTCCTGGAGTGCAACCCCCGCATCGGCGGCGAGCACCTGGAGACCGTGATCTCGGAGGGCGAGTCCTTCTCCTTCGGCCCCGACCACATCCACCGGCTGACCGGCGCGGTGCACGGCAGCGTCTCGATCCACGCCTACTCGCCGCCGCTGTGGCGCCTGGGCCAGTACTCCATCAGCGACAGCGGCGTGATGCGCCGCGTCTCGGTGAGCTACGCCGACGAGCTGCGCCCCATGGACGACGCCGAGCGGATGGTCGAGGTCGCCTGACTGGCACGGCTTCCGTTGAAAATTTGACAGAAAGTCATCCCGGACCGTTGCCGGATTTGATCAAAAACGCTTTGATCAAATCTGGTAACGGAAGGGGACCTGTGAACATCCCGACGATCGTCCGCGGCTCGCTGGCAGCCTTATGCCTTCTGGTTGCGAGCGCGTGTGCGAACGCCGACACCGGCAGCACCCCCGCGACGGGCTCCGGCGCGCCGTCCGCGCCCGCGGCGGCCACGAAAATCACCTATCTGACCTCGTTCAACGTCTTCGGGCGCGACGCCTACGCCTACGTCGCCCTGGAGAAGGGATATTTCAGGGACGCCGGGTTCGACGTCACCATCAGGCCCGGCAACGGCACCGCCGACTCCCTCAAACTGATCGCGAGCGGCCAGGCCGACTTCGGGATCACCGACCTGACCGGCTCCATCGTCACTCTCGCGGGGCAGAAGATGCCGGTCACCGGGGTGGCGGCGATCCAGCAGCGGTCGCTCACCGCCGTCATCGCCCTTGAGGGCTCGGGCATCGCCGCGCCCAAGGACCTGGAGGGCAAGAAGATCGCCGACCCGCCCGGCTCGGCCGTGAAGCTCGTCTTCCCCGCGTACGCCAAGGCCGCCGGGATCGACCCGGCCAAGGTCACCTTCGTCCCCGCCCCGCCGCCGTCGCTCCCGCAGCTGCTGTCCTCGGGCAAGGTCGACGCCATCGGCCAGTTCGTGGTGGGCAGGCCGACCATCGAGCAGGCGGCCCAGGGACGCAAGGCCGTGGTCCTGCCGTACAGCGATCACGTCAAGGAGATGTACGGCAACATCCTCACGACCACCGCGAAGATGGCGGCCGAGAAGCCCGAGGTGGTGACGAGGTTCAGGGACGCCCTGCTCAAGGGGCTGGAGTACGCCGTCGACAACCCCGACGAGTCCGGAAAAATCCTGAACAAGTATCACCCGACCCAGAACCCGGTCACCGCGGCCGCGGAACTGAAGGAGATGGCCGCCTTCGTACGGCCGTCGGAGGCCGGGGTGCCCGTGGGGGCGCTGGACGAGAGCCGCCTGGCCGCCGTCATCGCCATCCTCGAGGACGCGAAGGTGATCGAGCCCGGTTTCAAGCCCTCCGACATCGTCACCTTCGGCCTGGCCCCCGGATCCTGACGTGATCGAAATATCGGATCTGTCCTGCGTGTTTCCCGGCAGGGCCGGACCGGTGACCGCGCTGGAGGGGATCGGCCTGCGGGTGCGCGAGCACGAGTTCGTGGCGGTGATCGGGCGTTCGGGCTGCGGGAAGTCGACGCTCCTGCGGCTGATCGCCGGTCTCATCCCGGCGACCGGCGGGGAGGTGCGGGTCGCGGGAGAGCCGGTGACCGGGCCCCGCCCCGACGTCAGCCTCATGTTCCAGCGGCCCGCCCTGCTCCCGTGGCGGACGGTCCTCGGCAACGTGCTGCTGCCCGTGGAGTTCCTCGGCAGGTCGAAGGCCGCCCATCTCGGCCGCGCGCGCGAGCTGCTGCGCGTGGCCGGGCTGGAGGGGTTCGAGAAGCGGCTCCCGCACGAGCTGTCGGGCGGCATGCAGCAGCGGGTGGCCCTGTGCCGGTCGCTGATCTGCGAGCCGAAGGTCATGCTCATGGACGAGCCGTTCTCCGCGCTGGACGCGCTCACCCGCGAGGAGCTCTCCGCCGAGCTCCAGCGGATCCGGGCGGAGAGCGCCGCCACGGTCGTCCTCGTCACCCACTCCATCGAGGAGGCGGTACTGCTCGCGGACCGGGTCGTGGTGCTCAGCCCGCGGCCCGGCCGGGTCCGGGAGATCGTGGAGATCGACGTACCCCGGCCGCGATCCCTGGGCCGCGACGCCCACGCGGAGCGGCTGGCCGGGTACGGCGCGGAGCTGCGCTCCCTGCTCGCCGAGCCGCTCGGCGAGCGGACCGGCGAACAGGCCGGCGAGCGGTTCGACGGACAGGCCGGCGGACGGGCCGGTGGACAGAGCGGTGAACGGGCCGGTGGGCCGGCTCCGGGCTCGCCCGGGGAACCGACGGGGAGAACCGCCCGATGAGGGTCTGGGTGCTTCCCGCGGCCGGCGCGGCACTGACCGTGGCGGCCTGGTGGCTGGCCACGATCGCCTTCGGCATCGCGCCGTACGTCCTGCCCGCGCCTCCCGACGTGCTCGCCGTCTTCGGTGAGCACGGCGGCTACCTGCTCGACCAGACCTGGGTGACGCTGGTGGAGACGCTGCAGGGGTACGCGCTCGCCGTGGTGGCGGGAGTGCTGATCGCGGTCCTGATCGCCACGTTCCGGATCGTCGAGGAGAGCGTCTACCCGCTGCTGATCGCCGTGAACGCGGTGCCCAAGGTGGCCGTCGCGCCGATCCTGGTCGTGTGGATGGGGTTCGGCCAGCTCCCCAAGGTGGTGATGGTCTTCCTCGTCTGCTTCTTCCCCATCGTGATCTCCACGGCCACCGGCCTGCGGTCCACCCCGGCGGAGTTCGTCGAGCTGAGCAGGTCGCTCCGGGCGAGCTGGTGGCGCCTGTTCCTCCAGGTGCGCTTCCCGCACGCCCTGCCGCAGATCTTCGTCGGGCTGAAGGTCGCGATCTCGCTGGCCGTCATCGGCGCGGTGATCGGTGAGTTCGTCGGCGCCCAGGAGGGGCTCGGCTACGTCATCGTCCAGTCCGGCGCGAGCGCGGACACCGCGCTCGCGTTCGCCGCGATGGTCCTGCTCGGCGTGATGAGCATCGCGCTGTTCTACGTCCTGGTCGCGATCGAGCACCTCCTGTTGCCGTGGGCGCGCGAGACCACCGCCTGAATCCGGCTCTCCCGGCAGGCACCGCCACATCATCCGAGTCGACACGGAGGTATCCGATGAGTGATCCAGAAGCGGGCGAGACCGGGCTGGGCCCGGTGGGCCAGCACATCGTCTTCGAGAACGAGCTGGTCAGGGTATGGCAGATCGAGCTGGAACCGGGCCAGACCCAGCCCCTGCACCGGCACGACCACCCGTACCTCGTCATCGCGGTCGAGGAGGCCCTCAACGTCATCGAGACCGCCGACGGGCAGCTGATCGACGCGCCGGAGCCGCGCGGCTCGGTGATCTTCAGGGATCCGGGCGCGGTGCACAAGCTGACGAACGTGGGAGAGACGAGATACGTCTCGCGCCTGGTGGAGCTGAAGAATGGCTGACCGCCCGTCCATCGGCGAGCGGCCTGTCCCGCCCCCCGGCGAACGTCCCGCACCACCCCCCGGCGGACGTCCCGCACCGGCACCCGACGAGCGGCCCCTGCCGGCCGGCGACGGGCGGCCCGCTCCGGTCGTCGTGGCCGGCGCGGGGCCCGTGGGGCTCATCACCGCGCTCGGACTCGCCCACCACGGCCTCCCGGTCGTGGTGCTCGAGGAGGACGAACGGCTGTCCCCGGACACCAAGGCCGGCTCGCTGCTCACCCGCAGCCTGGAGATCCTGCACCGGTACGGGGCGCTGCCCCCGGTGCTGCGCGCCGCGCTGCGCGTCGACGAGATCGGCGAGTTCGAGCGTGCCACGGGCCTGCCCAGGTTCCGGGTGCGTACGGACGCGCTGGCCGGGGACACCCGGTTCCCGTTCCTCGCCAACGTCCCGCAGCACCACCTGGAGCCGGTGCTCCGCGACGAGCTGGGGCGCAGGGCGCCCGGCGCCCTGCGCATGGGACACCGCGTGACCGGTTTCCGGCAGGACCCGGACGGGGTGGAGGTGACCGCCGAGACGGCCTCGGGGCGGCAGGTGATCCGCGGGTCGTTCCTGCTGGGCTGCGACGGCGGGCGGTCGTCCGTCCGGGGGGCGCTCGGCGTGACCGTCGAGGGCCGGACGCTGGAGGAGCGGTACGTGCTCGTCGACCTGGAGGTCGACCTCGACGTCGAGACCCCGCGCGACTATCCCTACCTGGGCTACTTCTCCGACCCGGAGGAGTGGGTGGTCGTGGTGCGCCTGCCGCACTGCTGGCGCTTCGTCTACCCGCTCAAGCCGGGCACGCCGGAACCGGACGAGGCGGAGCTGCGGGACAGGGCGCTGCGCTTCCTCGGGGAGGTGGGCCCCTCGCGGCTGGTCGGCTGCAACGTCTACCGCGTCCATCACCGGATCGCGAGCCGCTGGCGCGACCACCGGGTCTTCCTGCTCGGGGACGCCGCCCACCTGATCACGCCGATGTGGGCCCTCGGCCTCAACACCGGGGCGCTGGACACCTCCAACCTGGCGTGGCGCCTGGCGTGGGTGCTGCGGGGGTGGGCGGACGACCGGCTGCTCGACGGGTACGAGCGCGAGCAGCTCCCGGTGGCCTCCCTGGGCTCGGGCAAGATGGCCGAGGCGGCCCGCGCCGTCATGGGCCATCGCGGTGCGGACGTCACGGCCATGACGGAGGGCGGCTGGGGAACCGCCCAGACGCGCACGCTGCTGGGCGTGCGGCTCGACGTGGACGGCACCGGCGACTGGGGCATGGTCAAGACCGGTGACACCCCCGTGCCGGTGCGGGGCGGCGACCGCGCCCCGGACCTGCCGCTGTTCGGCCCCGCCGGGGAGGTCCACCTGCACGACCTGTGCGCGGACTCCTTCGTGGCGCTGTACTTCACCGACGCCCGGCGGGCTCCCCTGGTCCCGCCCCCCGACTCGCCCGCGCTGCGGCAGTACGTGGTCAGCAGGTGGGACGTGCCACCGGGCTCGGAGCTGCGCGACCGGCTCCTGCTCGACCCCGGCGAGCGGCTCCGCCTGCGGTTCGGCGTCCCCGAGGACACGCTGGTGCTGCTGAGGCCCGACGGGCACGTCGTCGCGATCAGGCCGTTCGCCCCCCGGGGAGGCGAGGGCCTCGCCGAGGACCTCTACACGGCCGTCACGGACAGGCCGCCGCCCGCCCCCTCCCCCGTACGCTAGCCGCGTTCCCGGCCCGCACGGGGTCCCGCCGTCGCGAGACCCCGTGCGGGCCGCCGGGCACGGGGGTCCTAGAAGACGCGCTCCCTGACGGCGTTGGCCATGCCCGGGTCGTCGGCGAAGACGCCGTCGACGCCGAGGGAGTAGAGCCTCTCCAGCCAGCCCATCACGTTGCCGGTGGCGCGCGGGTAGGCCGGGCTCGCCGGGTTGCCGAACCGGAAGTCCACCGGGAGCTGCGAGTTCTCGTTCCTGACGGTCCAGGTGTGGACCTTCAGACCGGCCCGGTGGGCGTCCCGGATGAGCGGGGTGGGCGGCAGGAGGCGTCCGTCGGGGCCGGCGGGCACGATCCGCCTGGTGTCGACGCCGACGCCGTCCGCGTAGCCCGCCACGTCGCGGAGCCCGGCGGAGGTGACCATCGTGTCGTAGGTGCGCGGGTCTCCGGCGGCGACCCAGTCGTACGGGGCGCCGGTGGCGGTGATGAGCTGGATGAGCGGCAGCTTGGTCCGCTTGCTCAGCTCGCGCAGGTTGGCGGTCTCGAAGGACTGGATGAAGACCGGGTCCCGGCTCCCGCGCCAGCCGTGCCGGCCGAGCACGTCGAGCAGCGGCTCCTCCAGGGAGAGCCCGATGGAGTCGAAGTAGGTCGGGTGCTTGGTCTCGGGGTAGACGCCGACCCCGCTCCGCTTGGCGAGCGCGACGACCTCGTCGAAGGTCGGGATCTCCGCGAGGCCGTTGAAGGCGGTGTTGTCCGGACGCAGGTCGGGAACGCGCTCCTCGGCCCTGAGCGTCTTCAGCTCGGCGAGCGTGAAGTCCTCGGTGAACCAGCCGGTGACCGGGGTGCCGTCGATGGTCTTCGTCGTCCGGCGCGCCGCGAACTCGGGGTGGTTCTCGACGTCCGTGGTGCCGCCGATCTCGTTCTCGTGCCTGGCCACCAGCACGTGGTCCTTCGTCGAGACCAGGTCGGGCTCGATGTAGTCGGCGCCGAGCGCGATCGCGGTCTCGTACGAGAGCAGGGTGTGCTCGGGCCGGTGCGCGCTGGCGCCCCGGTGGCCGATGATGACGGGTTCGCGGCCGCGCGGCTCGGCGGTGGCGGGTTCGGGTTGTTGCAGCACAACGGCGACGGTACCGGTCGCGAGGACCGCCAGCGCCGCGGCCAGAAGCCTACGGATCATGTTCAGGAACGTAAGCCGCCCGGATGACCATTGGAACAACGACTCGCGAAGGGAACGGGACGTGCGGGCGGCCGATGATCCGTCCCGCCCCGGAGAACGGGCGGCCGATGGCGCGCGCCGTCCCGGAGGGCGGGTCCGGGCCTTCCGGGCGCCTCCGGTCTGCGGCGGGTGGCGGGGAACCGTCTCAGCCGCCGCCGGCACCTCCCCCTTCGGCCCGTCTCACCTCGTCGTCCACGTCATGACCGGCGAGGTCGGCGTTCACGAACTGCGGGGTGCGGGGAAGGCTGAGGTGCAGTTCGGCCTCGGTGCCGATCCGCAGCGTCGCCCGCCGCACCGTGACGTCGATCACGTGGCCGCCGCCGGCGCGACCGGCGTCCAGGAAGTGCAGGTGGTAGCCGGCGACCGCGATCCCCTGCGCGTAGTCCGGGGTGCGGAAGCCCGCGATGGTGCCCTCGACGTCGGTGAAGGTGGTCAGGCGCTGGTCGCGGGTGGCCTCGGTCAGGGGCGGGTAGGGCCGGTGCTGCCTGGCCACGGTGCGGGTGGTCACCCGCGTGAACAGCCCGTCGAGACGCACCGCGTAGAAGAGGTTGCGTCCGGCGGCGAGACCGTCGCACAGCGACTCCAGTTCCGCGCGCGACGTGCCGGGGGCGACCTCGGTCTCCCGGTCGGCGTGGAAGAAGGTGACGGCGGCGAAGGGGGTCTTCTCCGCGGGGCCGGCCGGGGCGGCGGTGCCGTCCGACCGGAGATGGTGGAACCGGCCGTCGAACCCGACGAGCTCGCCGTCCAGCCCGTTGAAGGTCCCGAGCCCGAAGTCCCCGTGGCGGCGCAGCTCTCCGATGGTGAGGTCGCCCTCGTACACCCCGTCCAACAGCGCGTCCATCGTGGACGACTGGAAGATCTCGCGGGCCCGGCCGGGATCCCGGTGCAGGCCGCCTCCACCGTCGTGGTGCGCGAGGAAGGCGCGCACCAGCCCGTCCAGAAGGCCGTGACGCCCGCTGTGTCCGCTGCGTCCACTGTGTTTACTGTGTCCGTCCATCGTGCCGTCACCCCTCCCGGGAGGATGTCACTCGAACGACTCCAGCCGCAGAACCGCCCCGAGGCTCTCGTTGTCGCCGTAGTCGACCGGCACCTCCACGACGACGGGACCCGGCGTGTCGAGGGCCCGGCGGAGTACTCCGGGGAGCTCGTCCGCGCCGGTCGCCCGCATCCCGGTCGCGCCGAAGCTCTCGGCGAAGCGCACCGTGTCGATCGGGCCGAAGTCGACCCCCGACGTCCGCCCGTACTTCAACCGCTCCTGGAAGGCGACCATGTCGTAGGTGCCGTCGCGCCACACCAGATGCGTGAGGTCGGCGCCGACGCGCACTGCGGTCTCCAGCTCCATGGCGGAGAAGAGGAAGCCCCCGTCGCCGGAGACGGACACCACCCTGTGGCCCGGCCGCACCAGCGCCGTGGCGACGGCCCAGGGCAGTGCCACGCCGAGCGTCTGCTGGCCGTCGGAGAACAGCAGGCCGCGTGGCCGGTAGGTCCGGAAGTGACGGGCCATCCAGATGTAGTGGGAGCCGACGTCGCAGATCACGGTGGTGTCGTCGTCGACCGCCTCACGCAGGGCGCGGACGATCCGCAGGGGATGGATCCGGCCCGGAGGGGACTCGGCGGGCGCGGCGTCCAGGTCGGCGAGCCTGGCGCGCAGCCTCGCGACACGGGCCGCGGCTCCGGGTGCGAGGGCCAGCCCGTCCAGCCGGTCGGCCAGCGCCGTCACGGTGGCCGCCACGTCGCCGCGCAGCTCGACCGACGGCCGGTAGTGATTGTCGATCTCCGCCGGGAGGTCGTCCAGGTGGACGATCTCCGGTCCCGCCCCGGGGCCCGGGTTCCACAGCCCGGGGTCGTACTCGACGTGGTCGTACCCGACGGCGAGGACGAGGTCCGCCTGGGCCAGCGCCTCGTCCCCCGGCTGGTTGCGGAACAGGCCGACCCTGCCGAGGAAGCGTTCCTCCAGCTCACCTCGCGGCACCACCCCGGCGGCCTGGAAGGTCTCCACCACCGGCAGCCCGGTGCGCGCCATCAGGGCGCGCACCGCCTCGGCCGTGATCGGGTCGCCGGTCCGGGCGCCGAGCAGCACGACCGGCGTCCGCGCCCGTCTGACGGCGTCCGCGGCCCGGTCGACCGCCTCCGGGGGGGCGGGCCCGAGCCGCGGCACGTCCGGCGTCCCGGCGGGGGACTCCGTGGTGGCGTCACCGAGGAGGTCCTGCGGGAGGATGACGGCCACGGCCCCGCGGGGCGAGGTGGTGGCCGTCCGGTAGGCGTTCGACACGACCTCGGGCAGGGCGGCCACGTCGTCCACCTCCCAGGCGGCCTTGCAGACCGCCCGGAGCAGGCCGGCCGAGTCCATCGACTGGTGCGTCCGCTTCAGCCGGTCGGCGCGGGGCACCGCCCCGGCGAACGCGATGACCGGGTCGCCCTCCGTGGTCGCCGTCGCCAGGCCGGTGGCCAGGTTGGAGGTGCCGGGCCCGGAGGTCACCAGCACCACGCCGGGCCGTCCGGTGAGCCGGCCGGCCGCCGCCGCCATGAAGGCGGCGTTCTGCTCGTGCCGGCACACCACCAGTCGTGGTTCGGCGCCGACCAGGGCGTCGAACACCGCGTCGATCTTGGCGCCCGGGATCCCGAAGACGTACTCGACCCCCGACCGCTCCAGGCAGCCGACCAGGAGATCCGCGCCCGTGGCGGGAACCCGCCTCACGAGCCGTCGCGCCGTCGCGACCATGGCCGCCTCCCCGTCCGCATCGCGAGGAGTCCCGGTGACACGGGGTCGTCGTCGCGAAGAGAGTCGCAAAGAGAATGGAATGACGGCCACCCTGGATCCGGGTGAACGTGATGCCGTACGGCGTGCCGCCGATCGCGGCTCCGCCCTTCGGTCGTCCGGTGGCGGCCCCGTCCCACGCTACGCGCCCGCCAGGAAAGCCACAAGAGGCCGCTTAACCTCGCTGACCAGGGGTTTTATGGCATACAGATCAGGTCATGGAAGGTGACCCCTCGGCCGGGCGGGGCTCGTCCGCGCCGGACGGCGCGACCGGGCGCCCGGCCAGGAATCCAGCCGCCAGCTGCAGGCCGCACGCGCCGAGCCCGGCCAGCAGCGGCAGCGTCCAGCCGCCCGAGAGCTGGTGGAGCGCGCCGATCAGGAGCGGTCCGAGCGCGGCCAGCGTGTAGCCGACGGACTGGGCGACGGCCGACAGCGCGGTGACCGAGACCGGGTCGGGCGCGCGGAGCGTGATGATGAGCAGGGCCAGCGCGATCGAGGCGCCCTGCCCCACCCCGAGAACGATCATCCAGAGCCACGGCAGGGCGGCGGGGGCGATCAGCACGCCGAGGTATCCGGCGATCGTGAGAACGGTCGCGGCGGTGACGTACGGCACCTGCGACCGGGCCCGGCCCGCGAGCACCGGAACGGTCAGCGTGGCCGCCATCTGGGCCAGGTTGGTGAGGCTGAGCATGTATCCGGCCTGGTCGGCGGGGAGTCCCGCGTCCTTGAAGATCGTCGGTATCCAGGCCAGCATGATGTAGAAGGTCAGCGACTGCAGGCCCATGTAGACGGTGACGTACCAGGTCACCCTGCTGCGGAGCAGCACGGCGAACGGCCTGGGCGCGACCTCCGGCCGGGCGGGGCGGCGCAGTGCCTGGGGCAGCCAGAGCGCCGCCGCGGCCAGTGCCGGGATCGCGGTCATCGCCGTCACCTCGCGCCAGCCGAGCCCGGTGGCCCGCTCGATCGGGACCACGGAACCGGAGGCCACCGCGGCGCCCAGCACCAGGCAGGAGACGTAGACCGCGGTGAACGGCCCGATCCGCGCGGGGAAGTGCTGCTTGACCACGCCGGGCATCGCGACGTTCATCACGGCGATGGCCGTGCCCGCGACGGCCGCGCCCGCGTAGAGGGCGGGGACGCTTCCCACGCTGCGCAGCGCCACCCCGGCCGCCAGGATCAGCAGCCCGGCCATGAGCGTGCGGTCCAGGCCGAAACGGCGGGCGAGCAGGGGGGCGAGCGGGCCGAGGATGCCCAGGCAGACCACCATGACCGTGGTGATCGCCCCTCCCCCGGCGGCGCTCAGCCCGAGGTCGTCCATGATCTCGTCCAGTACCGGGGAGATGCCCGCCAGCGCGGGCCGCAGGTTGAGCGCCGCGAGCACGAATCCCGCGATGAGCAATACCCGCGACATCCGCGACACCCGTGACACACCGACTCCCCGCTCGAACATTGCCCAACTCTCCCATAAGCCTCACAGCGCACCATCAGGGGAGGTTGTTCAACCTCTCAGAGCCCGCCAGAGCGACACGGAGTAGCCCGGGGCGGGCCGCCGGCGATCCGTTGTGGTTCTGCGGCGGCTGCCCCCGCACCCCGCGCAGGGGCGCGGCGCACCCGTCCTGCGGCGCTGCTCCAGGGGGGGCAGCGACCGCTGCGTTGTAGCGTGATGATGCTCTCTTCCGATCTAGAGAGCCACCTTTGGGGCGGCTGGTGCTGTCGAGCTCACCGGCTGCCCCGCGGTGTCACCTTCATCGCACGGGCGCGACCATATTCTGGAAAAAGCAGGTCGCATTCCGGACCTGATCACGAGGATGCTCCGCTGGCGGAGCGCCGGGCGGATCAGCAAGACGTTCATGACGAGCCCGGCTTCGCCGATGAGTTCGCTCCTTCGGTAACCGACCTGGCCGGCCAGCCCGAAGACGATCCCAACGCCGATGCCTACGGCCAAGGCGAGGTCTACAGCAGGTCAACCTCGCCTTGAAAGGTGCCCTTCTCCCAGCGAGCGGGCAGGCTGGAAGACCTGGTGGAATGTCGGCTGGCGTGGTGCGGGTGACTCACGCCAGCGCTCGTTTCCGGCCGCTCAGGCGGGCAGCACGTTGTCGGCGAAGGCGCCGGTCATGTTGCCGCGCTCTTCGAAGACGAACACGATGTAGGTCTCGAAGTACTCACCGGGCTGGCCCGCGACGCGCGCGATGCCGACCTTGGTGCTGGCCTTCCAGACCAGCTGGGTGAAGTGACCGGCGCTGGAGGAGAACTGGGCGGCGGCGAAGTCGTAGGCGGCGATCTCGTCGTACCACTTCTTGACCGCTCTGGATCCGGGCAGGGCCTCGGCGTCGCCGCCCCAGAAGATGTTCTCGCCCGTCTGCGCGCGCAGGCCGGTGTGACCGGCCTTGAGCCCTTCCTGCTCGGAACGGGACAGGGCCCGCTCCAGCGCGTAGGCGTTGAGTTCGGCGTCCATGACCAAAGGGGGCGCGTGGTGCTTGGCGCGGTAGGCGTTGGCCTCGGCGAGCGCTTCGGCCTGGAACTCCGGGGTGGTGGCGTCGGGCAGGGCGGGGCGGGTTCCTGTCATCAGACATCCTTCGAACGGGGGTGGGGGCGCCGGTCGATCACGCGCGCTCCCCGTCGCGGCTTCATGCGGGCGGCGGGTGGAGCTCTGCCGCCCGCATGAAGCCGCCAGATGCCACCCCTTGTCCCACCGTCGGACAGTCGGGCCGGCACCTCTCGGGAGCGCCTCTCACCCCTCCGCAGGCCGGCGCCTTGCCAGAGAGGGACATCGATGGCGGCGACGTTGTCGCCTGGCGGGCCTGCGACGCCCTGGGGGACGGCGCGGGCCCGGGGGCCTGTCAGGGCTGGTCGTGCAGCTGGGTGCGGGTGGCTTCGGCCTGCTCGACGATGGTGTCCAGCACGGGGGCCGGGACGTCCTTGTCGCGGAAGGTCTCCACGAGCTGGTCCAGGACGGTGTCGGCTTCCTTGAGGTCACCGGCGCGGGCGTGGGCGCGGGCCAGGCGGCGCACGGTCTCGTTCAGGGTGATGTTGTCGACGCCTGAGTCGGTCGTGGGACTCGTGTGGCGGTTGGCGATGAAGCCCCACAGCTTCCACTGCCGGGTGTCGCGATGGAGGCTGAAGTGGCTGACCATCGCGGCGTGCAGCTCGGCGTCCGACCACACCAGGTCCTCGCCGGTCCCGTCCAGGGACACCTCGTCGGGGACGCCCGCGGTGCAAAGTTCCACGCCGGCGTCGGCGAACGCCGCCTGAGCCGTCATGACTTGTCCACCTGCACCGACACCAGCGTCCTGCTGGTGTCGTAGGCGTACTCCGCGATGCCTTCGATGGTCGCGGGCAGCTCGACCGCCTCGTCGCCGTCCAGGACGAAGGAGTTGTAGTAGCTGCCGTCGGAGACGCGGAACAGGTCTCCGGAGACCACCGGCAGCTCACCTTCCAGGTCGACGCGCAGCTCGTCGGCGGTACCGGAGAAGCGCCCGGCGGCCGGCAGTCGGGGTTGCCGGTAGGGGGCGGGCAGGGCGGCCAGTCCGGCCATCACCTCACCCCAGGTGCCCACGGCTGTGGGGCCCTTGTCCCAGTCGAAGTCCATCGCCTTGTCGCCCTTGATGAACAAGGTTCGATGCACCCCGCCGGGCAGGCACACGACAGCGTGATCGAAGTCACCGCTCATGTCCTCGGGCAGCATCTTCCACCCGGCGCCCTCCATACCCGACAGCGGGCCCTGATAGCCCACGCCCTGGCCCCACATGATGACCGCGCACTGATCACCCTTGATCAGCATGGTGCGGCGTGTGCTGTAGAGGTTGGGTAACTGCACGGCGACGTCGAGGTCGCTGCGGAACGCGGCCGGGATGTAAGCCCCCAGGCCCGGGTAGCTGGTGATTGGCCCCCGGTAGAGGTCTTTTTTGTTCCAGTCCTGCTCCAGGCACTGGTCGCCGGCGAGGAAGAGCGTGGAGCCTTGGCCAAGGCGTATGACGCCGTCGCCGCAGCTGGCGAACGGCTCGGGCAGAGTGGCGAACGCCCCGTCGAACGCCTGTGCCAGCGGCTTGCGCCACTGTAGAGCCTTCGTGTCGATCAGTGCGGCCTCGTCCCTGCGCAGGAACCACAACGTCCATGGCTGGTTCAGCGTCGTCGTGACGACCGCAGAGAATCCTGTGGTCTTGCTGCGCAGAAGCCCCATCGCACGCCTTCCTGCCGGGCCCGGCGAGCCCACGCCCAATGACGCTAAGCAATCATGTCGATACACACAATGATCACAACAAGTCAGGTCAGACCGAAACAAACCGAATGAAGTTCTCATTTGATTACGGACCGCGCCATACCCCTCCGCTATCCGCTCGGCCAGGGCCAGACAACCTCCACACCACTTCTCGACCAGCGCGCAACCGCAGGTCCAGACCTAAAGGAACCGGACCGGCGGGCCTGTCCTGGCCGCCAAAGGATGCATCGCATCCGCTACGCCACTTCCATCCCACCGGTCACGGCCAAGACCGCCGTAAACGCCGCCACCACATGACCTCATCCGGCCATCACCTGCGTAGCAGCCTCGCCACATGCATCCATCCCCGAGGCCCAGAGCCACTAACGCCGATGGCCGTCCTGCCGGTGCCCAGGCCCCTGCGTCGCAGGTCGCGGAGAAACAGCTCGTGTTCGCCAACCCGCGACCTGACATTCCATCCTCAGGGGTATCTCACCTTGGGTTCCGCCCAATACCCCCTTCAGAATTCACGAACTCTCGGGAGATCCGCAGAGCCCGCCGGAGCCCGCCGGAGCCCGTCAGCAGGGAGTCAGAAGGGATACGTCGCGATATTTCCTTGCATCGTCACCCAGCGGGTCTCGGTGAAGGCCTCGATGTTGGCCCGTCCCCCGCCGAAGCGCGAGCCGGTACCCGACGCGCCGACCCCGCCGAACGGGGCCACCGCCTCGTCGTCCACCGTCTGGTCGTTGACGTGCACGATCCCGGTGGGAACGAGGTCGGCCAGCGCCAGGCCGCGCATCGCGTCGCGCGTCAGGATGCCCAGCGACAGGCCGTACTCGCTGTCGGACGCCAGCGCGGCGGCCTCCTCGATCGTGGAGAACGGCACGACGGGCGCGACCGGGCCGAACACCTCCTGGACGTACGCGGGAGAGTGCGCGGGCAGGTCGGCCAGGACCGTGGGCCGGTAGAAGAGGCTCTCGTAGGTGCCGCCCGCGGCCAGCCGCGCCCCGGCGTCGACGCTCGCGGTGACCAGGCCGTGGACCTTGTCCCGCTGGCCGGCGTCGATCAGCGGGCCGAGCGCGACCTGCCCGCCCGCCGGGTCGCCGACCGGCAGGTGGTCCGCCTTCTCCGCGAGCCGCGCCACGTACTCCTCCGCGATCGAGGAGTGCACCAGGTGGCGTCCGGTGGTCATGCAGATCTGCCCCTGGTGCAGGAAGGAGCCCCAGGCGCCCGCCGAGACCGCGAGGTCCAGGTCCGCGTCGTCCAGGACGATCAGCGCGCTGTTGCCGCCGAGTTCCAGGTGCGCCCGCTTGAGCAGCCGTCCGCACGCCTCGCCGACCGCGCGCCCCGCCGAGGTCGAGCCGGTGAAGGAGATCACCCGTACCAGCGGATCGCCGACCAGCGCCTGACCCGCCGCCACGCCTCCCGGCAGCACGTGGAGCAGCCCGGGCGGCAGTCCCGCCTCCTCGAAGACACGGGCGACGGCGACACCCCCGGAGACGGCGGTACGCGGGTCGGGCTTGAGGATCACCGCGTTCCCCAGGGCGAGCGCCGGGGCGACCGAGCGGATGGCGAGGACCAGCGGGAAGTTGAACGGGGCGATCACCCCGACCACCCCGGCGGGCACGCGGCGGGCCAGGCTGAGCCGCCGCTTGACGGTCGGCAGGATCTCCCCCAGCGGCTGGGACGCCAGCGCGGCGGCCTCGTGGCACTCCTGGGCGGCGACGTGCGTCTCCACGCCCGCCTTGGGGCGGATCGACCCGGCCTCGCGGACCAGCCAGTCCTGGATCTCCTCCGCGTGCTCCTCGAACAGCCTCCCGGCCCGCCGCAGCACGGCCGCCCGCTCCTCGAACGAGGTCGCCGCCCACTCCCGCTGGGCCCGTACGGCGCGCACGGCCGCCGCCGCCACGTCCTCGGCCCCGGCCACGCCGACCCGGCCGAGCTCCACGCCGGTGGCGGGCTCGACCACGGCCGCGTCACCCGCGTGCGAGGTGATCCAGCCGTCCCCGAAAACCTGCCCGGTCCACGTCTTGGCGTCCATCAGCGACATGGCGTCTCCTTCGTCATGTTGAGTCATGGCTGGTCATGGCTGGTCATGGCTGGTCATGGCCGGCCAGGGGGCCGGGGAACGACGCACGGGACCTTCCGGGGGGAAGGGGTGGGGAATGGGCGTGCGTTATGCGAACAAAGATTCCCTGAACGCACGATGCGTATCGCGGAAGCTACGCCCCGGCATCCGGCGTGTCAAGAATGTCGGGCGGCGAAGTTGACCGCCCGAACGGCACCTCAGTAAGTTCATTCAGAGAACATTCGTACGCATGACGAACGTCCACCGATCCGGGTATCGAGGACGCGCGGGGAGGAACGATGGCCCTGGTGGCCCCGCTCGCCGAGCCCCCGGCCGACAGGAGCCTCCGAACGTGAACGACGTCTACATCCTCGACGCGGTCCGCACGCCCATCGGCCGGTACGGCGGGGCCCTGTCGGGCGTCCGCCCCGACGACCTGGCCGCGCACGTCGTCCGCGCACTGGCCGACCGTGCCCCCGCCCTCGACCCCGCCGCCATCGAGGACGTGTTCTTCGGCGCGGCCAACGGGGCGGGCGAGGACAACCGGGACGTCGCGCGGATGGCCGTGCTCCTGGCCGGGCTGCCGGTGACGGTGCCCGGCACGACCCTCAACCGGCTGTGCGGCTCCGGCCTGGAGGCGGCGATCGCCGCCTCCCGCGCGGTGGCCGTGGGCGACGCGTCCCTGGTGGTCGCCGGAGGTTCCGAGTCGATGAGCCGGGCGCCGTGGGTGATGCCCAAGCCCGCGCGGGGCTTCGACCGGGGAGAGCGGACCCTGCACGACACCGCCCTCGGCTGGCGCATGGTCAATCCCCGGATGCCCGCCGAGTGGACGGTCGCCCTGGGTGAGGGCGCAGAGATCCTCGCCGACCGCTACGACATCGGCCGCGAGGCCCAGGACCGGTTCGCGCTGCGCAGCCACCGGCGCGCGGCCGCGGCCTGGGAGCACGGCGTCTTCGACCGCGAGGTGGTCCCGCTCGACGCCCTCGGCCACGACGAGTCCGTCAGGGCCGACTCGACCGAGGAGTCGCTGGCCGGCCTGAAGCCGGTCTTCCGCCCCGGCGGCACCGTCACCGCGGGAAACGCCTCCCCGCTCAACGACGGCGCGGCCGCGCTGCTCGTCGGCGACGAGGCGGGGGCCGCCCGGTCAGGGCGGGCCCCGCTGGCCAGGATCGTCTCCCGCGCGGTGGCCGGCGTCGAGCCCCACCTGTTCGGCATCGGGCCGGTCGACGCGGCCCGTACGGCCCTCAAGCGGGCGGGCGTCGGCTGGTCCGACCTGAGCGTGGTCGAGCTCAACGAGGCGTTCGCCGCCCAGTCGCTGGCGTGCCTCGCCGAGTGGCCCGATCTCGACCCCGGGATCGTCAACGTCAACGGCGGCGCCATCGCGCTCGGCCACCCCCTCGGCTCCTCGGGGGCGCGTATCCTCGGCACCCTCGCCCACGAGCTGCACCGCCGGGGCGGCGGGTACGGCCTGGCCGCCATCTGCATCGGCGTCGGCCAGGGACTCGCCGTCGTCCTCGAGGGGATCGGTTCCTGAGCGGCCATGACCGGCGTCCGAACCACCCGGAGGTGGACATGACCTCTCCTTCTCCCTCTCCCGCGAACGATCCCGCTCCCGTTCCCGTTCCCGCGAACGATCCCGCTCCCGCGAACGATCCCGTTCCCGCTCCCGTGAACGGCGGCCTGTTCTCCGGGATGTTCGCCAGGGGCGAGGCCGCGGCGGAGGTGTCGGACGTCGCGTGGCTGGCCGCCATGCTGGACGCCGAGGCCGCGCTGGCCGGCGCGCAGGCCGCGCTCGGCCTGGTCCCCGCCGAGGTGCCCGCCGCGCTGGCGGAGGCCTGCCGCCCCGGGCTCTACGACGTCGCCGAGCTGGGCGACAGGGCCGCGCGGACCGGCAACCCCGTCATCCCCCTGGTCGCCGCCCTGCGGGAGCGGATCGAGCCCGGCCTGCGGCGGTTCGTCCACTACGGCGCCACCAGCCAGGACGTCAACGACACCGCCGCCATGCTGGTCGCCCGCCGCGCGCTGGCACCGATCCTCGCCGACCTGTCCGCCTGCGCGGACGCCTGCGCGCGACTGGCGGCCGGTCATCGCGGCACCGTCATGGCCGGGCGCACCGTCCTGCAGCACGCCGTGCCCGTCACGTTCGGCCTGAAGGCGGCGGGCTGGCTGAGCGCGCTGGACCGCTCGCGGTCCTGGCTGGCGGAGGTGCCGCTGCCGGTCCAGTACGGCGGGGCGGCGGGCACCCTGTCGGTCCTCGGCGAGCGGGGCCACGAGGTGCCGCCGCTCCTGGCGGCCGGCCTGGGACTGGCCGAGCCGCTCGTCCCCTGGCACACCGACCGGACCCCGGTGGCCCGGCTGGCCTGCGCGCTCGGCACCGCGGCGGGGACGCTGGGCAAGGTGGCGAACGACGTGAAGCTGCTGGCCCAGACCGAGGTGGCGGAGGTCGCCGAGCCCACCGGGCCCGGCCGGGGCACCTCCAGCGCGATGCCGCACAAGCGCAACCCGGTGGGCTCGATGTCCGTGCTCGCCTGCGTCCAGCGCGTCCCCGGGCTGGTCGCCTCGATCCTGGACGGCATGGTCCAGGAGCACGAGCGCGCGGCGGGCCCCTGGCAGGCCGAGTGGGAGACGCTGGGCGAGCTGCTCCGGCTCACCGGCAGCGCCGCCTCCTGGCTCCGCGAGGTGCTGGAGGGCCTGACCGTCGACCCCGCCAGGATGCGCGCCAACCTCGGGGCGACCCGCGGGCTGCTGATGGCCGAGCAGGTCGTCGTACGGCTCGGGGGCACCCCGCAGGCCCGGCGGCTGGTGGACGCCGCCTGCGCCCGCGCCACCGAGGAGGGCACGGAGCTACGGGAGGTCCTGCTCGCCGATCCCGGCGTCTCCCTGACCCCCGGGGAGATCGACGCGGCCCTCGACCCGGCGGGCGCCCTCGGCTCCGCCGCCGCCTTCGTCGACCGGGCACTCGCCGCCCACGAGAACCTCACGGGAGCCGGCGGATGAGCGAACGGGACACCGGAGAGACGAACGGCACGAACGGACGGGAGAGCGGGCAGATGAGCGGGGAGAGCGCGGAGACGACCGGCACGAACGGGTGGGCGGCCGGGGACGCGACGCGCCGGGCCGTACTCGGCGACGAGCACGTGGACCGCGCCGTCGCGGGCACCACCCCGTTCACCGCGGACTTCCAGGAGTTCATCACCACGTACGCGTGGGGTGAGATCTGGACCCGTCCCGGCCTGGACAGGCGCACCCGCAGCTGCATCACGCTGGCCATGCTCGCCGCGCTCGGGCACGAGCACGAGCTGGCCATGCACGTGCGGGCGGCGCTGCGCGTCGGGCTGACCGAGGAGGAGATCAAGGAGGTGCTGCTGCAGACCGCGATCTACGCGGGCGTGCCCGCCGCCAACCGGGCGTTCGCGGTGGCACGGGCGGCGCTAGAGTTCGACCGGAACGAGGAGGGCGGGGATGGTCGAACCGGTTGACCGTGGCTCTGACCACGTGCAGTCGCTGGCACGCGGGCTCTCGGTGATCAAGGCGTTCAGCGCGACGAGCCCCGAGCTGACGCTCAGCGAGGTGGCCCGCGCGACCGGCCTGACCAGGGCCGCGGCCCGGCGCTTCCTGCTCACGCTCGTCGACCTCGGCTACGTCAGGACCGACGGGCGGCTGTTCGCGCTCTCCCCCCGCGTCCTGGACCTCGGGTACGCCTACCTGTCCAGCCTCTCGCTGCCCGAGGTGGCCGAGCCGCACCTCGAACGCCTCGTCGCCGAGGTGCACGAGTCGGCGTCGGTGGCGGTGCTCGACGGCGAGGACGTCGTCTACGTGGCCCGGGTGGCGACGAGCAGGATCATGCGGGTGACCATCAACATCGGCACCCGTTTCCCGGCGCACTGCACCTCGATGGGCAGGGTGCTGCTGGCCTGGCTGCCGCCCGGCGACCTCGAGGCCTACCTCGGACAGGTCGAGCTCCACAGGTTCACCCCGAAGACGATCACCTCTCCCGCCGCCCTCGGAGCCGAGCTCGACAGGGTGCGCGCCCAGGGCTGGGCCATGGTCGACCAGGAGCTGGAGGAGGGCCTGCGCTCGATCGCCGTCCCCGTCAGGGAACGCTCGGGACGGGTGACCGCCGCGATCAACATCTCCTCCCACGCGAGCCGTACGACCTCCGAGTCCGCCCGCCGCCACCTGCTCCCCCCGCTGCTCGCCACCGCCGCGCGGGTGGAGGCCGACCTGCACGCCTCGGGCGTCAGGGGCAGCGCCCCGTCCCCCCGCTGACCCCGCCGCCGCGGTCGGCGTCGGCACGCCGTACGAGCGCGGCGGGCACCACCGCGCTGAACATCGCCGGTTACCTGGACATGGTCGTACGCGGCCGGCCCGCGAGCGGGCTGCCGGCCCGGGCGGCGGGCGAGCCGGCCGACCGCGCGAGCGTCGCCCCTCTCACCATCCTGCGCCTGACCGACCCGCGCGAGTGGAGCGCGTCGTCCTGGGTGTCCGACATCGTCCCGCACCTCGCTTACGGCCTGACCGCCGCGACTGTGTACGACCGCCTGACCCAGGCCTGACACCTGCGCGAATGTTCGCCCGTGGCAGATCGGATCAAGGAGACGTCACGGGGCGAGCAGCATGTGACGTATGACGATAAAGCTCACTAAATACGGACACGCGTGCGTGCGACTGGAGAAGAACGGGCGGAGCCTCGCCATCGATCCCGGCGCGATGACCCCGGAGGCCGATGCCGTCACCGGCGCCGAGGCCGTACTCGTCACGCACGAGCACTTCGACCACTTCGAACCCGGGCGTCTGCGCGCGGCCGCCGCCGGGGACCCGCGTCTCGTCGTCTACACCTGCCCCGGCGTGGCCCGGCACCTGACCGGGCTCGGCGACCGCGTACGGGTCGTGCGGGAGGGGGACGTGCTGCCGATCGCAGGCTTCGAGGTGACCGTCGTCGGGGAGAAGCACCACTTCAGCCACCCCGACGTGCCGCCGGTGGACAACGTGGGGTTCGTCGTCGACGGGGAGGTCCTCCACCCGGGTGACGCGCTGACCGTCGTCGACGTGCCGACACTGCTGGTGCCCGGCCAGGCTCCCTGGATGACGGTTCCCGACATGATCGCCTACCTGCGGACGATGGCGCCCCGGCGCGCGTACGCGATCCACGACGGTCTGATCAACGAGTGGGGCGTCAAGGTGCTGGAGGGCGTGCTCGCCGGCGAGGCCGAAAGACTCGGGGCCGACATCCGGCGGCTCAGGCCCGGCGAGAGCGTCGAGCTCTGATCCCCGGACCGGCCCCCGGACCCGGCGGCCGAGACCTCGCCGACGTGCCGCCCGGCGGCACCCATCACCACTAAATCACGATATAACGCGAAAAACAGGAAGGGCCTTGCCGCCCATGCTGTTTTATACGTAGGCTTATACGTATACGGGATGAGGATGGAACGATGCCCAATAAAACGATCTACGTCTCGGACGAGGATCTCCCCCTGTTCCAGAGGGCGCAGGAGCTCGCCGGGGGCAAGCTGTCGACGGCGATCAGCATGGCGCTGCGGCGCTACGTCGAGATGGAGGACGGCCGCCAGGAGGGCTACGACGAGATCATCGTGCAGGTCGGCCAGGGTGGCACGGGCCGCAAGCAGCGCTTCTCCGGGGTGCTGCTCGGCGAGTGGGGACGCACGACGGGCAGCCGGGTGGAGATGTTCCGGGTGTACCGCTCACGCAAGGACAAATACGTCCTGCACGTGGACCGCTCGCCCGACTGGACGGACAGCCTGACGTCGGGAGCCGACAACTGGCTGGAGGGTCTCCTCTCGCGCGGCGCGTGGCGGAGCTATCTCGGCCTGGCCGACTCCAGCTGGGGATTCGTCCAGGGCGAGTCCACGCTTGAGGTCGTGAACACCTTCCAGGAGCTGCGCGGCAGGATCCCTGACGAGTTCTACGACCTGATCGCCGACATGGCCGAGCGTCCCGCCGTGGAGGACCTCGACATCTAACCCCATCCGACGCACGCAACCGGACGGTCGACAGGCGACCGCCCGCTACCCCCTCACGCCCTCATCCCGCTCATCCCGCTGTCCCCCCATGCCCTCATCCCTCTGTCCCCCGGCACGAACAAACGAAGGAGAAACCCGCATGCCCCCCGCGATAACGGCCGAAGGGCTGGTCAAGAAGTACGGCGACGTCGTCGCCCTGGACGGGATGGACCTGTCCGTCCCCCAGGGCACCGTGTTCGGCCTGCTCGGCCCCAACGGCGCGGGAAAGACCACGTCCGTACGGATCCTGACCACCCTGTTGAAACCGGACGCCGGCCGCGCCACGGTCGCCGGGTTCGACGTCGTCGCCGACGCGCACCGGCTGCGCGCCCACATCGGCGCCTCCGGCCAGTACGCCGCCGTCGACGACCACCTCACCGGTGCCGAGAACCTGGAGATGGTCGGCCGCCTCTACCACCTGGGCGTCAAACGCAGCAGGCAGCGGGCCCGCGAGCTGCTGGAACGCTTCGACCTGAGCGAGGCGGCCGACCGCCCCGTGCAGGGCTACTCCGGCGGCATGCGACGCCGCCTCGACCTGGCCGGAGCGCTGGTCGCCGCCCCGCCGGTGCTGTTCCTCGACGAGCCCACCACCGGCCTCGACCCCCGGGCCCGCACGAGCCTGTGGGACGTCATCTCCGAACTCGTCGCCGACGGCACCACCGTGCTGCTCACCACGCAGTACCTGGAGGAGGCCGACCGGCTGGCCAGGACGATCGCGGTGGTCGACCACGGCCGGGTGATCGCGCTCGGCACCGCCGACGAGCTCAAGGACCAGGTCGGCGGTGACCGCGTCGAGCTGACCATGACGAGCACGGCCGACCTGCACACCGCGCGGCGCGTGCTCGCTCCCCTGGCCGTGGGGGACGCGCGGGCCGACGACGCCACGCTCCGGCTCACGATCCCGGTCGGCGGCGGCACGGCCTCGCTCACCACGGCCCTGGGCCACCTGGCCGCCGAACGCGTCGCCGTACGCGACGCCGGACTGCGGCGGCCGACGCTCGACGAGGTGTTCCTCACCCTCACCGGACACCCGACCGCCGACCCCACCACGACGAAGACGAAGGAGCACTCCCGATGAACGCCCTCCAGCTGGCGGTCGCCGACGGCATCACGATCACCAAGCGCAACGTCCTCAAGATCAAGCGAGCACCCGACCTGCTGGGCGGCGTGATCATCCTCCCGATCGTGTTCGTGCTGCTGTTCGCGTACGTCTTCGGCAGCATGATGAACCTGCCGGGCATGTCGTACCAGGAGTACATGATTCCCGGGATCTTCGTCCAGACGATCGTGACGAGCGCGCAGATCACCGGCTACACGCTCACCCTGGACCTGCAGAAGGGCATCTTCGACCGGTTCCGCACGCTGCCCATGTCCCCGTCGGCGGTGCTGACCGGCCAGACCTCCAGCGACGTCATCATGAACGCGAGCAGTGTCGTCGCGATGGCCCTCGTCGGGCTGGCCGTCGGCTGGCGCATCCACTCGGAGCCGCATCGAGCCGTGCTGGGCTTCCTGCTGCTCCTGCTGTTCTCGTACGCCTTCTCGTGGGTGACCGCGACCGTCGCGCTGGCCCTGCGCAAGCCCGAGGTCTTCAACAACATCGCCACCATCGTGTCGATGCCGCTGGTCTTCCTGTCCAACGCCTTCGTCGACAGCACCCGCCTGCCCGGGCCGCTGCGGGTCGTCGCCGAGTGGAACCCCGTCTCCACGGTCGTCCAGGCCGCTCGCGAGCTCTTCGGCAACACCAACGCGGCCATGCCGGTGCCCGGCGCCTGGCCGCTCCAGCACGCGGTGCCGGCGACGCTGCTCTGGTCGGTACTGCTCCTGGTCGTCTTCGTGCCCCTCTCCATCCGGCTGTACAAGAGAGCGGTCAGCCAGTGATCGGGCCCGACGAGACAGGACGGACAACAAAGCGGATGGAACCACGGATACGCGTCTCCGACGGAGAACGCGACAGGGTCGTGCGCCGGCTCCAGCAGGCTTTCGCCGACGGTCGTCTCGGCCCCGGCGAGATGGAGGAACGGCTCGAACGCGCGCTCACGGCGACCTACCACGGCGACCTGCTGCCGCTGATCACCGACCTGCCCGACGACCCGGACAGCCCGGACGCCCCGGACGACGTCCTCCGGCTGACGTCCACGGGCGGACGCATCAAGCGGTCGGGCGACTGGCAGGTCCCGCGCCTGCTGCGCGTCGAGTCCGAGTACGGCGGGGTGAAGCTCGACCTGTCCCAGGCCCGCGTCCGGTATCCGGAGATCGACATCGAGCTCCGGCTCCCCTACGGCTCGGCCACGATCGTCCTGCCGCCCGGCGCGACCGCGAACGTCGACGGGGTACGCACCGGATGGGGCAGCGTGACCTGCGCGCTGCCCGGCCGCGCACGTCCGGGCGCGCTGCACGTCCGGATCACCGGAGAACTCGAATACGGCCGCCTGCGCGTCCGCACCTCGCGCGACCGGCTCGGCCCTCACCGATAAGGCCGCCGGGCAGGGCGTCGAGAGCGCGAGCCGCCCGCGCCGGGTTCGCCGATCCGGCTTCCCCGGGGGTGCGGGCGGCTGTCACGCGGGCCGCCGCCCGCCGGCTCTCAGGGACCGGTGCAGGGCGAGGGCGGAGAGGACGGTCGCGGCTCCCGTGAGGACAATGGCCATGTGCGGGGAGGTCACCTCGGCGGCGACACCGACCAGGGCGCCGCCCAGGGCCTGGCCGGTCATCATCCCCGCCGAGGCCAGGCCGAAGGCCTGCCCCCTGACCGCTTCGGGGACCGCGTCCACGAACCACCGCTGCAATCCCAGCTGGCAGGCGGTCGACGCCGCCGCGGAGAGCATCACGATCAGCGCGGCTCCGGCGAGCCCCGGCCGGCCGGCGAAGGCGAGCAGGGGAACGCCCGACACGACCGCGAGGGAGAACGCCAGCCGCTCCCTGCCTGCGGGCGAGACGAACCGGCCGACGACGAAGCTTCCGGCCGCCATTCCGACGGAGGCGCCGGCGAGCGCGAGCCCGGCGGCGTTTCCCAGGTAGGGGACCATCATCGCCTCGGCACCCACCACGAGCGAGACCGGCAGCCACTGCGCGAGCAGCAGGCCGCGCACCCGGGGGTCCGCCAGCAGGGCCCGGTTGACCCGCAGCGTCTCCCGTACAGGACCCTCTCCCCGCGCGTTCGCGACGCTCGCGTTCCTGGCGGGGAAGTCGGGCAGGCCGTAGCGCAGCACCACGGCCGACAGGGCGGACAGCGCGGCGGTGACGGCCAGCGCCCCCGCGGGTCCCGCGAGGGCGAGGATGGCGCCGCCCGCCGCCAGGCCGCCGATCTGGGCCCCGGCGGCCGTCACGTTCAGCACGGACCTGGCCAGGACGAACGCGTCGCCCGGCAGCAGGTCGGGCAGGAGGGCGCTGCGGGCCGCCCCGAAGACGGGCGAGAACAGCCCGGTGGCCAGGACCAGGACGAGCATCGCCCAGACGGGCAGGCCCGTGAAGGCCAGGAGCAGGCAGGTCACCACCCGTACCAGCTCACCGGCGACCATCAGCGCACGCGGGCGGATCCGGTCGGCCAGCGAGAGCAGGAAGGTCCCGCCGACGATGTAGGGCAGGAACCCCACCATGTACGACGCCGCCGACAGCCCCGGCGAGCCGGTCCGCGCGTAGACCAGCGCCGACAGGGCCAGCATCTTGACCTGGTCCCCGGCCACCAGGAGGGTGAAGCCTCCGAACAGGACACGGAAGTCCCGGTTCGCGAAGACCTCCGTATAGGTCGCGCCGCGCTCTTGTGTGGTCATGGACACGATGGTGGGAGGCGTCCGGACGGCTGGCTAACCTTTCGGATATATCCGAAGGGTCGTCGCAATGGTCTTCCGCATCGAGGTCACCCCGCACGACATCATGGCCAGCAGGTTCGCCATCTCCCCGCTCATCGTGACCCACCACGCGCTCTGGATCCTCTCCGGCAGGAGGGAGGCCGGGGAGTGGCGGGCGTGGGCCGGCAGGATGCGGGAGCCGTACGGGAGGCTGCTGCTCGCGCACCCCGGGCTGAGGGCCATGGTGGCCCTGTTCCGCGAGCGGCACTACAACGCCGACTTCCCCGCGCCGCCGCCGACCGGGGTGAACACCCCGTTCGAGGCGGAGATCGCGGTGGTGCGCGCCACCCCGGTGGCGCGGGCGCACGCCGAGATCACCAGGAACCTGGAGGGAATGCCGCGCCCGCCGGAGCCCGTCAGGGACACGCTGTTCTCACCGGACGTCGTACGGCTGTTCGCCGAGGCGCTGACCGCGATCTGGAAGGAGATCGTCTCCCCCGCGTGGCCGCGCTTCCACGCGATCCTGGAGCGGGACGTGGTCCAGCGGGCGGGCCGCCTGGCGACCTACGGCTGGGCCGCGGCACTCGACGACCTCACCCCCCGGGTCCGCTGGCGTCCCGACGGTGTCATCGAGGTGCTTTCCAGGGGCTCGGACGAGACCTACCGGCTCGACGGGCGCGGACTGCTCTTCATCCCGACCGTGTTCCCCATCGGAGTCGGCTCCTACCTGGAGACCCACTGGCCGTACGCGATCAGCTATCCGGCCCGGGGCACCGGCATCCTGCCCGAGACGCCGGACGGCCTGGCCGGACTGATCGGCAGGACCAGGAGCCGCCTGCTGCTGGAGCTGGCGACCCCGGCGACCACCACCCAGCTCGTGACCCTGCTGGAGCTGAGCCTGGGCACCGTGGGCGGCCACGTCTCCGCCCTGCGCAGGGCGGGCCTGATCACCGGGAGCCGCACCGGCCGAGGCGTCCTGTACCACCGCACCGCGCTGGGCGACGCCCTGGTCGATCCCTCGGGACTCCGGCCCTGAGGAACCGCCCGGAGACGGTCTTCCCGGCGAGACGAAGCCGGAGCGCCGGGACCGGTTCAGGGAGTACCGCGATACCCGGCGGCGCGCAGCCGCGCGGCGATGCCGTCCAGGCCACAGGGATCGGCCCAGCGGGAGGCCGGGTCGATCTCCTCCATGCCGCCGATCACCCGCAGCCCCCTGCCGAGGAGCGCTCCCTGCGGATGGGTCGTGTAGATCGGCGTCCCGGCCGGGAGAGCTGCCCGGTCCTCGACCACGGGCCACTCCTTCCGGGTGTCCGGGTAGACGAACAGCAGGACCCTGGTGCCCTCGGGCACCCCCCTGCGGAAGTCGGCCACCGAGTGGACCGGGGTCTGGTTCCGCCATATCCCGCCCTGGAAGAACTTCACGTGGACCAGACCGGCGGATCGCCCCTTGAACCGCTCGGTCACTCTCACCGGCATCAGCACGTAGTGCGTACGGTCGCCGGGGAGCCCCTCCTCGACGATCGGTCCCGGTACGAAGTCCTCGACGGTTCCCCCGACGACCAGCGGCGTCTTCGCCGCGAGCTCCTCCGGGGAGTTGAGGGGGTCGTAGTCGAAGGCGATCTGCCGGAGCAGTTTGGGGTCCAGCCTCCTGGAGGGGGCCGGAGCACACCTGGACCCGGACTCCGCCTCCGCCCGCGTCTTCGTCGAGGCCGGCGCCGAAGCGGGGGTGGAGGCCGCCGGTGCGCCCGTGCTCCGCGCCACGGGTGCGGGCGCGCCGCAGGCGGTCAACGCGACGAGAGACGTGAGGACGATCAATCGCATGATCATGAGACGTCCGCGGGCCTCGTCCGGTTCAACCCTCCGGAGGCCGTCAGGTCGTGGAACCGGGCGGGAACCGGCCGAGGGGAGCGTGGACGGCCGTCGTGGAGACGGATGCGGGCGGGCCGGAACACCGGGGCGCCGGCGGTCCCGGCCGCGACGGCGTGTTCACGCCGCGTGCGACGGGAGCGGGACGCCGGTCAGCTTGGCACACGCGTCGAGGAGGCCGTCCTGCACCTCGGGCGACCGCGCGGCGGGGTGGGCGAAGCGCGTCTCCTGGTGATGGAAGTAGCCACCGGTCACCATGGCCTCGGGGTCCTGGCTCGTGGCCAGCCACACCTGCGTCACGGGGCCCAGGGAGAGGTCGTCGGGCGCGCCCGGACCCCCCATCTTCGTCGCGACCCAGCCGGGTTCGAGCGCGTTGGACAGCACGTCCGGCCATCGGCGGGCGACCGCGAACGCCAGGACGACGTCCAGCAGCTTGCTGTCCGCGTACGCCCGTGAACCGTCCCAGTTGCGGGTGCTCCACTGGAGGTCGTCCAGTTTGGGGTCCCCTCCGCGATGCATGCCGGAGCTGACGTAGACCAGCCGGTCGGGTGGGGTGATGAGCGCCGTGAGCAGGTACGGGGCGAGCACGTTGACCGCGAACACGTGGGACAGGCCGTCGGCGGTCTCGATCCTGCTCGGTTCCCGGTATCCGACGGCGGCGTTGTGGATGATCGCGTCGTACCGGCCCAGCTCGTTGGCCTGGGCCGCCACGGACCGCATCCCCTCGATGGTGATCAGGTCTCCGACGACGACGGTCTCCGCCTCCGGCAGCGCGTCGCGCGCGTCGCCGGCTCGGGTGTCGTTGCGGGCGTGCAGCGTGACGTCATGGCCGTCGTGAACCAGCAGCCGGGCGGCCATGAGCCCGAGGCCGTCGGTGGAGCCGGTGATCAGAATGCGCGCCATGAGAACGATCCCCTTTACGAGAACATGCTGGTCGTTAACTACCCAGGGGACGGGAGCACACGCCGCCGGACACGTATCGGCCCAGGTGGAACACCTCGGGCAGCCGCCTCAGACGCGCGAGACGGCCCCATCGGACAGGACCGGGGATACCTCAGACGCGCTGGACGGCCCCGTCGGACAGGGCCACGACGGTGACGCCGAAGTCGTGGATGGTCGCCGACAGCTCGTCGGGCGAGAGGCCGGGGGCCACGACGACGAGGGAGCCGCGCATCAGCGCCAGCCCGATCAGGGTCGTCATGGCCAGGCTGCACCGCAGGGGCCAGGTCACCAGCAGGACGTCGGACTTCCCCAGCTCGGCGCCCTCGTCGAGCACGTTCATCCGCACGATCAGGTCGTGGTGGGTGAGCACGCCCCCGTCGTCGACCAGGAGGGCGGGCTGCACCGCCGGGTCGAGGAAGGGCAGCGGGACGGGCTCCAGGAGCAGCAGGTCGGCGAAGTCGACGGTGTCACGGGCCTGGCCGAACGCGATCACCTGCCGGACCCGCGAGTCCTCCACGGCCCGCAACGACGCGTCGGCCAGGGGCGGGGTGGTGATGAGCAGCCGCGCGTCCCACTCGGCGAGCAGGTCGGCCATCTCCTCGCATCCGGAGGCGATCGGCGCCGCCACCCCTCCCGCCGCGATGACCGTGTGCACCGCCAGCGTCTGGGCCACAGCGCTGTCGACATGGATCCCGGCCACCTGGCGCCGCCGGGCACCCCGCCTCACCAGGCCCGACGCTCCCCGCGTCACCTCCGCGGCCAGCCGGCGGTAGCCGTACACCACCCCGGCGCCGAGGTCGATCAGGGCGGGCCGGTCACCTCGACCGTGCGCGTAGCCGAACACCGCTTCGGTGAGGGTGCAGCTGGTGGACGGAGAGGTGGGTCTCATTCCGCCGACGGTAGGGCCGCTCGATCCACGCGGGCATCCGCAGATGTATGTAGATGACTGTGTATTCGGCCCTCTCCTCCAGGACGGAACCCCGTCACCCCTCGGGTGGTGTCTGGTCTCCCCTCGGGTAGCGCCCTGTTCCCCCTCGGGTGATGCCTGGTCTCCCCCTGGGCGGCGCCCGGTCCGCGGGTCCCGACGCCGCGGCCGAAAAGGAGAAACCAGGAGAAGAGCCTGGAAAGGCGATGGGCGGGCCCGAGCCCTGCGCGACTCGAGCCCGCTGTCGCATGACCCATGGCCCAAGCCCCCACCCCTCCGAGGAGACCTCGGCCATCAAGCGGGGACACGCGACGTCCGCGACGTGCTCGACCGAGACGCCCGGGATGGTGTGGACCTACCGTCCCGGACCGGAACTGTGGCCGGCGCGGTGCGGAAGGCTGGACGTCATCGGTCGAACACCAGGAAAACGTACGGTGCGCGGCGGGTACGACACATGCTCCGGACTGCGTATCCCGGGATGTATCTTCACCCCCGCGAATGTGTAGTCCGGAGTATGTAGCACTCACCGGCGCCGGGTGGGGCGTGTGAGCAGCCGCGCCGGTCAGGAGCGGTTCTGCTCGATGACCCAGGTGGCGACCTGCGTCCGGGAGGAGAACCCGAGCTTGGCCAGGATGTTGGCGACGTGCCGGGCCGCGGTGGCGGGACTGATCACCAGTTCGTCGGCGATGGCCTTGTTGCTCATCCCCCTGGCGATCAGCTCGGCGATCTCCCATTCCCGGCAGGTGAGCGTGGTCATGGGGGCGACGACCGGATGCTTGCCGAGCAGCAGGGGCGTCTCGTAGGGCTCGTCGAACTGCAGCGCGTAGCGGACCGCCTGCTCCTGGGACATCTCCTGGCCGTGCGCCCACAGCTGCGCGACCAGCGCGTCGCCGAGACGCACCCGGGCGGGCTGGAGCAGCTCCTCCATCCGCGCCCCGAACCCGGGCGGCAGCACGGCGTCGCCCATCGCGCTCCTGATCGCGGCGGAGGCCCCGGCCAGGCGCACCGCCCGGCGGTCGTCCTCCTCGGCGAGCGCGAGCTGCGCGAGCGTCTCAATGCGGCGGGCCACGCCGAGCCGCTGGCCGGTCCCGATGCAGAGCCGCAGGCTCTCGATCAGCCTGCCCCGCGCGGTGGGGAGGTCTCCCTGGGCCAGCGCGATCCGGCCCAGCCCCGACAGGCAGGTGATGGCCTGCCAGTGGGCGGTGATGTCCTGGAGCATGTCGAGGGCGCGCTCGTAGTGGGCACGGGCCTCCGCCAGGTCGCCGCGGAGCCAGGCGACCTGGGCCAGGCCGATGAGGGCGACCGGCGCGGCCCAGTGGTTGTCGAGCTCGTGGGCGATGGCGAGCGCGGCCTCGAAGGACCGCTGTGACTCCTTCGCCCTGCCCTCGGACAGCGCGAACGTGCCCTCCATGGACCGGATGACCGTCTCGTGCCAGGGGTCGTCGACCGTGCGTACGGCCTCCAGCGCGTCGTCCAGCAGGGACCTGGCCCGCTCGGGGCGCCGCTGGTAGATGGCGACCCAGGCGAGGATGGCGAGCGCGCCGCTGAGCGGTCCGTACAGGCCGGCCTCGCGGCACAGGCCGACCGCGGCGGTGCAGGCGATCTGCGCGGTGTCGGGGTCGCCCTGCCCGAAGGCCACCTGCCCGCGCAGCGCGAGCGCGTCGCCGCGCACGGACGGCGTCAGGTCCTCGGGGGCGGCGTCGAGCAGGCGGTCGAGCCACTTGTCGGCCGGGGTGAACCTCCCCCCGGCGATGATCGGCCAGCGCAGCAGGACGAGGAGGCGCAGCGCGCTCTCGGGGTCGCCCGCGGACTCGACCGACCAGCGCACCGCCGCCCACACGTTGGTCTGGAGCTCGTCCAGCATGACGAGCATCGGGCAGATCTCGGTCCAGGCCGGGCGGGGGCGCCGGACGATCGTCCGGTGGATCCGGGCCGCGATCTCGATCATGTGGTCGCGGTGCAGCCGCCGGAACTCGGGCTCCTCGCCCGAGGCGTCGAGCTGCTCGGTGGCGTACTCGCGGATCGTCTCCAGCATGCGGTAGCGCGTCTCGCCCGCCACCTCGGCGTCGGCCAGGACCAGCGACTTGTCGACCAGGTCGCAGAGCACCCCCAGGACGTCCTCGGCCCACAGCGCGTTGCCCGCGCAGACCTGCTCGGCCATGTCGAGAGTCCACCCGCCGGTGAAGACCGCGAGCCGGCGCAGGAGGATCCGCTCGGGCTCGTTGAGCTGCTGGTAGCTCCAGTCGACGGTCGCCCTGAGCGTCTGCTGCCTGGCCGGGGCCGTCCTGTCGCCCGCCGACAGTAGCCGGAACCTGTCCCTGAGCCTGGCGTTGATCTGCTCCACGGTCAGCACCCTGCACAGGGCGGCGGCGAGCTCGATGGCGAGCGGCATCCCGTCGAGCGCCTCGCAGAGCCCGGCGATGTCGGCAGCGTTCTGCTCGGTGACGGAGAAGGCCCGCGAGGCGGCGGTGGCGCGGTCGGCGAAGAGGCGCACCGCCTCGCTGGTGCCGAGGAAGAGCCGCACCGCCTCGCTGGTGCCGAGGTCGTGGCCGTCGCTCCTGGGCAGGGTGAGCGGCGGCACCCGCCACACGGTCTCCCCCGCCACCCGGAGCGGCTCGCGGCTGGTCGTGAGCACGCGTACGTCGGGACAGACGGTGAGCACGGCGCGGCAGAACCTCGCGGACTCCTCGATGAGCGACTCGCAGTTGTCCATGACCAGCAGCAGCCGCCGGTCGCCGAGCGCGTCGATCAGGGTGTCGGCCAGCGCGCGGGACGGCTCGGGCTTGACCCCGAGCACGGCGGCCACCCGGGGCTCGATCTGGTCGCCGCGCACCGCGTCGGCCAGCTCGACCAGCCAGACCCCGCCGGGGAACTCCCCCGCCACCTGGCCGGCGACCCGGACCGCCAGCCTGCTCTTGCCGATGCCGCCCGCCCCGCAGAGCGTCACCACCCTGGCGACGCCCAGCAGGTCGGTGAGCTCTTCCACGTCGGCTTCACGCCCCACGAAGCCGTTGGGTTCGAGGGGGAGGTTGCCTCCGGTGAAGGAGGAGTGTGCGGTGTCCTGGGTCATCGGCTCTTAGAGAGGTCGCGGATAGAACCGTCACAGAAAGTGTGACATCAATTACCGAACCATGCCCAGCCTTAGACCTTTTCCGGCTTGTGGATTACCCTGTCCCGCCGTGACCGCCCGCGGCCATCCCGCGGTCGTCCGATGGCCATCGCCGGTGCGGCGACTCACACTGCTCCCATGACGAACTCCCCCGCCGACCCGGTCCCCGAGATCGGCGAGATCAGCGTCTCCGGCTGGTACGCCCACACCGACAAGATGACGAAGGTCGGCTTCCTGACCATCGCCCGCAGGCTTCCGGCGCTGGTGTCGCAGGCCGTCAGGCTGGCGTGGCTGGCCAGTCCCCGCGACACCGTCATCGCGATCTCCCTGAGCCTGTTGAGCGGGGTGTTCACCGCGTTCGGGCTGCTCGCCACGACCGGGGTGCTGTCGGCGCTGTTCGAGGCGGGGCCGACCCCCGACCGGGTGCGGGCCGCCCTGCCCAGCCTGATCCTGGTGGGGGTGGCCGCGACCCTGCGCACCCTCACGCAGGCGGGCGCGGGCTGGGCCCAGTCACGGCTGGAGCCCCAGGTGGGCCGGATCGCCGAGGAACGCCTGTACGGGCTGACCGGCCGGGTCGGCCTCGCGGCCTTCGACGACCCCGACTTCCACGACGCGCTCCAGCGGGCCAGGGCGCGCGGGGTCGGCGTCGCGGACGAGGTGGTGGGCACGGCCATCAACACGCTGACCGCGATCATCGGCATCGTCGCCGCGGCGGGCGTGCTGGGAGTGCTCCACCCGGTCCTGCTGCCGCTGCTGGTGCTGGCGGTGCTGCCCGACGCGTGGGCGGCGGTCCGCTCGGCGCGCATGCGCTACACGACGATGTACGCCCTGATCCCGGCCAGGCGCCGCAAGTGGATCATCGCGGAGCTGCTCGCGGACCGCGATCCGGCCGCGGAGGTGCGCTCGTTCACCATGCGCGGCTTCCTGATGCGGATGTACGACGCGGTGGCGACGGCCGAGCAGACGGTCATGCTCGGCCTGGCCAGGCGGCAGGTCCTCGCGCGGGTCGTCGGCGAGGCGCTGGGCGGCGTCGGCACGGCCGTCGTCTACGTCGCCCTGGGCGTGCTGCTGGCGGTGGGGGCGGTCCCCCTGGCGGTCGCGGGCACCGCCGTGCTGGCGATCCGTTCGGGCCAGACCTATCTGGCCAACCTGATGTACGCCACGAACCGCCTCTACGAGGAGGGCCTGTACTTCACCGACTTCCTCGACTTCTGCGCCGAGGCCGAGGGCAGGCTGCCCGCCGGACGCCCGGCGAAGGCACCGGAGAGCTTCGAGCGGATCACCGCCGAGGACGTCGTCTTCACCTATCCGGGCTCCGCCGGCCCGGCGCTCCAGGGGCTCACGGTGACCATCGGCAGGGGCGAGGTGATCGCCCTCGTCGGGGAGAACGGCTCGGGCAAGACCACGCTGGCCAAGATCCTGTCCGGGCTGTACGAACCGGACGGCGGCCGGGTCCGCTGGGACGACACGGACCTGGCGGACGTCGATCCCGACGAGTTGCGCGACCGCATCGCGGTCATCGCCCAGGACCACACGCGCTGGCCGCTGACCGCCCGCTACAACATCAGCATGGGCACCGACAAGGGGGAGCCCGCGCTCGTCGCGGCGGCCGAGGTCGCGGGCGCCGACCAGGTGGTGGCCGAGCTGCCGCACGGCTACAACACCCTGCTCGACCGGCGTTTCAAGGACGGCCAGGAGCTGTCCGGCGGCCAGTGGCAGCGGATCGCGGTGGCCCGCGGTTTCCACCGGGACGCCCCGCTGCTGATCTGCGACGAGCCCACCGCGGCCCTGGACGCCCGCGCCGAGCACGCCCTGTTCGAGCGCATCCGGCGGCACGCCGACGGGCGTACCGTGCTGCTGATCACCCACCGGCTGGCGAGCGTCCGCTACGCCGACCGGATCTACGTCCTCGACCACGGCAAGGTCGTCGAGCACGGCACCCACGACGAGCTCATGACCCTCGACGGCCTCTACGCCGACCTCTACAGCCTCCAGGCCAGGGCCTACTCGGCCTGACCCGCCGGGACGGCCTCGAAGGCCCCTGTCACCTCCGGGCCGGAACCTCCCCGGCCACCGTCACCTCCGTTGTCACCTCCGGGCCGGAACCTCCCCGGCCCGACCTCGTCTCCGGGCCGGGCCCTACTCGGTCTGACCGCCCAGGAACGCCTCGATGACGGCCCTGGCGATGGGGGCCGCCACCCGCCCGCCCGGCCCGCCGCCCTCGACCAGGACCCCTACGGCGATCCGGGGGGAGACCGCCGGGGCGAAGCCGGTGAAGATCGCGTGGTCCTCGCCCGAGACGGCGTTCTCCGCCGTGCCGGTCTTCCCTGCGACCTTCACACCCCGGACGGCCGCGGCGACGCCGGTCCCTCCCCTCCCGGTGACGGCGACCATCATCTCCGTGAGCCGTTCGGCCTCCTCGGCGCCGAGCGCGCGGCGGTACGGCGAGGGCTCGGTCACGTCGATCACCGTGCCGTCGGCGAGACGGACCTCGTCCACCAGGTGGGGGCGCATCAGCGAGCCGTCGTTGGCCACCGCCGCCGCGATCATCGCGATCATGAGCGGGGTGGCCCGGACGTCGAACTGGCCCAGCGCCGACATCGCGGTCTGCGCGTCGTCCAGCGCGGGGGGATAGACGCTCCTGGCCACCGGCATGGGCACCTGCAGGTCGTCGGTGTCGAACCCGAAGGCCTCGGCCTGCTCGCGCAGCGCGTCCTGGCCGAGGTCGACCCCCATCTTCGCGAAGGGGGTGTTGCACGAGAGCCGGAACGCCTGGAGCAGCGGGAGTGCGCCGCCGCCGCAGGCGGCGCCGCCGGCGTTGCGCAGGTAGGTGGCGGTGCCGGGGAGACGGAAGGACTTCGGGGCGCTGACGCGGGTGCCGGGGTCGTAGCGTCCCGAGCCGAGCGCCGCCGCGCCGGTGATGATCTTGAAGGTGGATCCCGGCGGGTAGTTCCGCTGGATCGCCCGGTTCAGCAGCGGGTCCTCGGGGTCGCCCTGCAGCCGCTTGTCCACCCGGTCGAGTTTGGCCGCGTCGAAGCTCGTGTAGAGGTTCGGGTCGTACGAGGGCAGGGAGACCATGGCCAGGATCGCGCCGGTGCGCGGATCGATCGCGACGACGGCGCCGGGCTTGCCGGTGGCGCGCAGCCCGTCGTAGGCGGCCCGCTGGGCGCCACGGTCCACGGTGAGCCTGAGCGTGGCGCCGCCGCGGGTGCCGTCGACCAGCCCGCGCACCTTCACCCGGGGGTCGCTCCCGGACAGCAGGGCCTCCTCGGCCTGCTCGACGCCACCGGTGCCGTGGAGCGAGAAGTGCCCGGTGATCGCCGCGTAGAGCGGCCCGCCGGGATAGACCCTGCGGTAACGGTACGTGGCGCTCCTGGCCTTGCGGCTGGTCGCGATGACCGTGCCGTCGCGGAGCAGGATCCTGCCCCGGGGGCTCTCGAAGCGCGCGATCATCGTCCGCTTGTTGCGCGGGTCCTCGTTGAGCCGCTCGGAGTCCAGCGCCTGGAGGTAGGTCACGTTGGCGAGAAGGGCGAACAGCATCCCCCCGCACATCAGCGCGACGTGGCGCAGCGGGATGTTGATCCGGCGCGCGCGCGGTGCGACCATGGCCCCTCCCCGGACACCCGACCTCGATACCGGTTTAACAGCCGGACCGAAAAGGGCACCCCGACCAGGGGCAAAGCCGTCGTACGGCTTCCGGACGGCCATAAGCCCCGGGGCTCACCTCCGGCACGAACCGCGTGCCCGTCCGGCCTACCGCCGACGCGGGCCGCGCGGTCTCCGGTCGCCCGCCGACGCGGGCCGTACGGTTCCCGGTTCCCCGCCGACGCGGGCCGTGGAGTTCCTAGTCGACCACCGAGTGGTAATACGCGATCTTGTTCCGGATCGCCACCTGCTTCTCGCGCAGGTTCTCGACCTGCTCCTGCACCCGCCGGTCGTGGGCTTCGAGCAGCGCGATGCGGTCGCGGACCGTGTGGTCACCCGCCCTGGTCATCTCGGCGAAGCGGAGCATCTCCGCGATCGGCATGCCGGTGTCGCGCAGGCAGCGGATCATACCGAGCCAGCCGACGTCCTCCTGGGTGAACCGGCGCTGCCCGGCCGCGTTGCGGCCGATCGACTCGAGCAACCCGATCCGCTCGTAGTAACGAAGCGTGTCGAGGCTGAAGCCGGTCTCCTCCACCACTTGTCCCGGTGTGTACACACTCACATCGGGCAGCATGTCACCTGGAGCCCACTCAAGGTCAAGTTCCGATGTTTCCCGGCGACCCACTTGCCCTGGAGTCCACTCCAGCATTCAGGGTGGCGTTCATGACACGCATCCCCCTCGCCCTGGGCACCATCCCCTTCGGCACCGTCCTCGACGACAGGGCCGGCTTCGCGATCCTCGACCGGTTCGCCGACGCCGGAGGCACCCTGCTGGACACCGCGAACAACTACCCGTTCTGGAACGAGGGCGCCACCGGCGACGAGAGCGAGCTGGCCATCGGCCGCTGGCTGGCCGCCCGGGGCAACCGCGACCGGATGGTGCTGAGCACCAAGTGCGGCGCGCGCCCGACCGTCCCCGGCGACCGGACGCTGGACTCCGCCGAGGGCCTGTCCGCCACGGCGATCGCCGCCGCCGCCGAGGGCAGCCTGCGGCGGCTGGGCACCGACCACGTCGACGTGTACTGGGCGCACATCGAGGACCGCTCCGTTCCCCTGGAGGAGACCCTGGGCGCCTTCGCCGAGCTGGCCCAGGCGGGCAAGGTCCGCGAGATCGGCGCGAGCAACGTCCCGGCCTGGCGCCTGGAGCGCGCCCGCGCCACCTCGCGGGCGAACGGCTGGCCGCTCTACACCAACGTCCAGCTCCGCCACACCTACCTGCGGCCCCGGCCCGGGGTACGGCTGCCGGAGGCGGGTCACGTCCTGGTCCAGGACGACATGCTCGACTACCTGCGCTCGGAGCCCGGCCTGACCCTGTGGGCGTACAACACGCTGATGTTCGGCGCCTACACGCGCGAGGACCGGCCGGTCCAGGACATCTATGATCACCCGGGCACCGAGCGCGGGCTGGCCGTGCTGCGGGAGATCGCGGGCGAGCTGGGCGCGACCGTCAACCAGGTGGTGCTGGCCTGGCTGATCGGCGGTGACGTGACGACGGTCCCGATCGTCGGTGTGAGCTCCCTGGCGCAGCTGGAGGAGGCGCTGGGCGCGCTGGACCTCAAGCTCGACGACGAGCACCGCGCCCGCCTGGACGCCGTCCGCTGACGGGACCCGCCGATGACGGCGTCCACCGACCGCGTCCGCTGACGGCGTCCGCTGACGGCGTCCACCGACCGCGTCCACCGACGGCGGCGGGTCCCGCCGGTCGGCCCCGCCGCCGGTGAGCACCGGCGGCGGGCGCCGTCATTCCTGCGGCAGGTGCGCCGACAGGTAGCGGCGGACCAGGTGCTTGCACTCGGCGATCAGCTCGGGGTCACCGTCGGGCAGGGAGCGGAAGGCGAGTTTGAGCACCGCGTCGGCGGCCTCGACCGCGACGAAGAGCACCCGGTCCAGCTCGGGGCCGAGCGGGGCGCCGAGCAGCTCGACGGTGATCGCGCGGAGCCGGTCGGCCACGATGGCGTTGTTCTCCAGGGCGGCGTCGAGCATGCGACGGGTCCCCATGAGGATGGGACCGCCGGGCGAGGCGAGCACCCCCCCGAAGTCGACGACCGCGAATCCCGGTGTGGACCGTTTCATCGCGACGAACTCGTCGATCGCGAGGTCGACCATCTCCGTCCACTCGGACAGCTGCACCTCGGCGAGCCTGGCCGTGATCCTGCCGAGGAACGCCTCCAGATTGCGTAGCGCCAGCGCGCGTACAAGCCCTTGTTTGTCGGGAAAGAACTGGTAGAAAGTGCCGATTGGAACCTCTGCGCGGCGCGCGACCTCCTTGGTGGTCAGTGCCTCGTAGCCGACCTCGTCCAGTAACCGCGCGCACTCGTCCAGCATGCGCTCCACCCGTTCCAGGCTGCGCCGCTGAGCGGGCCGGCGGCGAAGCGTTCCCCCGGAGACGTTCGTCATCTCCCCATCATCCCCTACGACAGACCCGGGGGATTAACATGAGCCAGACTCACGCACATTGGAGGCCGGGATGTTCCTCTGGGGCACGGCGACCGCGTCCTACCAGATCGAAGGCGCCGTCACCGAGGACGGACGGGGCACCTCGATCTGGGACACCTTCACCCGCGAGCCCGGCCGCGTCCGCGGCGGCGACACCGGCGACGTGGCCTGCGACCACTACCACCGCTGGCCGGAGGACCTCGCGCTGATGTCCGGCCTCGGGGCGAACTCCTACCGCTTCTCCATCGCCTGGCCGCGCGTCCAGCCCGAGGGGAGGGGCGCGATCAACCGGGCGGGCCTCGACTTCTACGACCGGCTGGCCGACGCGCTCCACGAGAAGGACATCGTCCCCGCCGCCACGCTCTTCCACTGGGACCTGCCCCAGCCCCTGGAGGACGAGGGCGGCTGGCTGAACCGCGACACCGCGTACCGTTTCGCCGAGTACGCCGCGGCCGTGGCCGACAGGCTCGCCGACCGGATCCCCCTGTGGATCACCCTGAACGAGCCCTTCATCCACATGGTCTTCGGCTACGCCCTGGGCACCCACGCCCCCGGAAGGACCCTGATCCTGGACGCGCTCCCGGCCGCCCACCACCAGCTGCTCGGGCACGGCCTGGCCGTGCGGGAGCTCAGGGCGCGCGGCGCGGAGAAGGTCCTGATCACCAACAACTGCACCCCGGTCTGGCCCGCCTCCTCCGACCCCGCCGACCTGGCCGCCGCCGACGCCTACGACGTCCTGCACAACCGCCTGTTCAACGATCCCGTGCTCCTGGGCGCCTATCCCGACCTGTCCGCGTACGGGGTGAGCCTCGACTGCGTGCGCGACGGCGACCTGGACCTGATCGGCACGCCCCTCGACGGCCTCGGCATCAACTACTACAACCCCACCCGGATCGCCGCGCCCACCGGCGAGGGCCTCCCTTTCGAGGACGCGGGCGTCACCGGCTACCCCACCACCGCCTTCGGCTGGCCCGTCGTCCCCGACGGCCTGCGCGAGCTGCTCTTGGGCCTCAGTGCCCGGTACGGCGACGCCCTCCCGCCGGTCTACGTCACCGAGAACGGCTGCTCCCAGCCCGACGAGCCCGGCCCCGGCGGCACGGTCGACGACCAGGACAGGATCGCCTTCCTCGACGGTCACATCGGGGCCGTCGAGCGCGCGCGGGCCGAGGGGGTGGACGTGCGCGGCTACTACGTCTGGTCCCTGCTGGACAACTTCGAGTGGGCCGAGGGCTTCAGCCAGCGCTTCGGGCTCGTGCACGTCGACTTCCCCACCGGGACGCGCACCCCGAAGGCCTCCTACCACTGGCTGCGCGACCGCATCTCGCGGGGCCTGCCCGGCACGCCCTCCCTGCCGTAGTTCGAAAGATGTACGACGGCTTCGGTGTCACGCAGGAGGTCACCCGGGTTCCGGCATCGCATGATCGGAGGTGAGAACCGGAACCCAACCGATCACCCCCCGTACCCGCTCCCATGGTCATGGCCGGAAGCGCCCGCGGATACGCGGGGCACGCGGGGCCACCGCGCCCCCGGCGTCACCGACGGAGAGCGAAGTTGACCATCGAACTGGTACTGACCCTGGGAGCGCTGGCGCTCGTCGACAGCACGAGCTTCGGGACCCTCGGCATTCCCCTCTACCTGCTGCTCGCCTCGGACCGGTCGCCGGCGGGCCGCCTGCTGGTCTACCTCGCCACGGTCGCCACCTTCTACTTCGGCGTCGGCGTCGCGCTGATGCTCGGGCTGGGGGCGGCCCTCGCCGCCTTCGAGGAGGCCCTGTACAGCCGCACCGCCTACTGGATCCAGCTGGCGATCGGCGTGGGGCTGTTCCTGCTCAGCTTCCGCTTCGACTCCAAGCGCCAGAGGGAGAAGGAGGGACCGAGCCGCTGGGAGCCCCGCCTCGGCGGGCCGGGGGCGATGATCCTCCTGGGGCTGACCGCCGCCCTGCTGGAGGTCGCGACGATGATCCCCTACCTCGGCGCGATCGGTTTCATGACCGGCGCGAACCTGCCCGCCGTCCAGTGGGTGCCGCTGCTCGCGGGCTACGTGCTCGTGATGATCCTGCCGCCGCTCGTGCTGTTCGGCGTCAAAACCGTCGCCGGAGGCCGGCTCGACCCGAAGCTGGAACGGCTGCGCGCCTGGATGCGCAGGCACTCGGCCTCCGCGCTCGGCTGGACCCTGGGCATCGTCGGTTTCTTCGTCGCCCGCGACGCGGCGTCGCGCCTGTTCGGGGGCTGATCCCGGTACCCCCGGCACCCCCCGGCCCGCCCCGGCGGAAAACCTGTTCAGGCCGCGCCGGTGGAAAACCCGTTGCGAGGCAGCGAGACGGGCCGTACCGTCTAGTGCCATGTGCATGTGCTTCGCCGCCCAGATGGTCGGCTACGTGATCCGTCCCCGCGGCAGCCGGGCTCCGGCTCGCTAGGGACGCGTCACCTCTCCTCCGTTCTCCACGCGTCCCCGATGCGCGCCCAGGGCCTCCGAGACCTTTCCTCACCTCGGACCCGAAAGGGCGAAAGCTGTGACGCACTCCTTCGCGCACGGAAACCATTCACACACCCAGAGAAAGGTCAGGAACGAGGGTGGCCGCGGTGAACGCGACCGGGCCAGGCGCACCCTCTCGCAGAACTTCCTCGTCGACCCGCGGGCCGTCCGGCGGATGGCCGGGGCGGTCGGATCGCACGGGCTGCTCCTGGAGCCGGGCGCGGGCCAGGGTGCTCTCACCCTGGCCCTCGCGGAAAGCTGCGCCAGGGTCGTGGCGTACGAGATCGACCCGCTGTACGCGGGCAGGCTCGCCGCCCGCACCCGCGACGACGACCGGATCGAGGTGGTCAGGGGCGACTTCCTGACCGCGCGGGTCCCGCGCGAGCCGTTCGCGGTCGCCGGGAACATCCCCTACTCGATCACCTCCAGGATCGTCGGCTGGTGCCTGCGCGCGCCCGCGCTCACCTCGGCGACCCTGCTCACCCAGCTGGAGTACGCGCGCAAGCGTTCCGGCGACTTCGGCCGCTGGAGCAAGCTGACCGTGCTGACGTGGCCCGGCCACTCCTGGGAGCTGGCCGGGCAGGTCGGCCGCGAGAGCTTCCGGCCGGTGCCCGCCGTCGACTCGGCGATCCTGCGGATCGTGTCGCGCCCCGTCCCGCTGCTCGCCGGCGGCCGGGACGCGGCCTGGCGGGAGTTCGTCGAGTACGGCTTCACCGGGCTGGGCGGTTCGCTGCACGCCTCGCTGCGGATGCGGTACGCGGCCCGGCGGGTGGACGCCGCGTTCGCGCAGGCGCGGGTGGACCGTGACGCCGTGGTGGCGTTCGTCCATCCCGACCGGTGGCTGACGCTCTTCGCGCTGCTCCACTGAGGCACCCCGTCCGATCGGACACCCGTCCACCGAGGCACCCGTCCGATCGGACATCCGGGACCGCCCGGGTCCGGCCCGCCCCATCGGCCGGACCCGGGCTCCCACCACCTTCACGACGAACGGGAACCCCCGGAAACGACGTCTCCCGTCCGCCGGTCCTCGTCCGCCCACCCGGGGCTCACGGAGCCTCAGGCCCCCATGGCCGCCCGGCGGATCTTGGCCGCGCCGTACTCGCCGGGCGCGAGGCAGCAGGGACACGGACACGGACGCCTGCCGTGGGCTTTGGGCATGTATCTCCAGCCGGTCACCTGGTTCACGGCGCGGACGCGGTGGATCTCCTTCGCGGTGATCGCCCGGGGGATGAAGACCTCGTATCCCCGGGCGTCGTCGCACCCGGCGATCAGGGCGGCGGCCTCGGCGCTGGGGAGCAGCTCGTGCTCCTGCCCGTAGTGGCCCACGAACACCGGCTCGTCGTCGGGCACCCGGAAGTCGACGGCCGTCAGCGTACGGCGTCCACCGCGTTTCAGCTCGCGGACCCACTGGTGGGTGAGCTGGTAGGAGGGCAGGACCGGCAGGCAGAACAGACCCGGCAGACCGTCGCGGCCACGGCTTCGCGCGCCGATTCCGGCCCGCCGCACCGATCGGATGTTCTTCGCCGCCGTGAGATGGACGAACATTGTCATACGGTCACCCCTCCGGGATATGACGTCCGGTCTTCCAGAAGCGCCCCACCTCCTCCTTGAAGGCTCCGTGAAGGTCCATGAGATCCATGAAGATCGACCAGAGCGTGACGGCAGCCTAACCCGGCGTACGGCTGCGGCAAACGGATTTTCCGGCGGGCCCTACCCGGCGGTGACGCGCGGGCGGTCGCGGCGGGCGTCGTGCAGGACCGAACCCCACCAGAGGAGCTGGTCGAGCAGCGCCTTCGCGGCGCGCTCGGGGCCCTCGGGATCCTTGAGGGCGCCGTCGGGGCCGAACAGCTCGTAGTACCGGGGGAAGGTGACGTAGTCGCGGACGGTGTGGGCGTGCAACTCGCCGAAGACCTGGCGCAGCTGCTCGACCGCCAGGAGGCCGCCGCTCCCCCCGCTGTAGCCGACGAAGCCGATCGCCTTCGCCTCCCACTCGGTGTAGTGCCAGTCGATGGCGGCCTTCAGCGAGGCCGGGAAGCTCCGGTTGTACTCCGGCGTCACCACGACGATCGCGTCGGCCGCCTCGATCCGCCGGGTGAGGTCCGCCATCTCCGCCGGACGGGCCATGTCGGGTTGGAGCGCCGGCGGCAGGGGCGGCAGTTCGAGCGGCAGCGGCGTGTCCGCCAGATCGATGAGATCCACCGTGAACCGGCCGTGGCGCTCGGCCCGCTCGGTGAACCAGTTCGCGACCACCGGGCCGAACCTGCCCTCCCTGACGCTGCCGATGATCACTGCGAGGTTGAGGGTCTCACTGGGCATGGTCGTGCTCCCTGTCGGGGGTTCGAGGTCCGAGGTGACCGTGAAGGTCACGTTCCCCAACCTGCCGGGCGGGGCGGAGACCAGGAAGACCGGGCCAAGACTGGTAGTGGCAGGGCCACGACCACGGCGGCCACGGCTGTTACGTTCGAAACGTGAGCGACAACGAGCTGGGCATGTTCCTGCGCATCCGCCGCGAAGCCGTCACCCCCGCCGAGGTGGGGCTGCCCACCGGCCCCCGCCGCCGCACGCCGGGCCTGCGCAGGGCCGAGCTGGCCACGCTCGCCGGGGTCAGCGTCGAGTACCTGACCCGGCTCGAACAGGGACGCGACCGCCACCCGTCCGCGCCCGTGCTCTCGGCTCTGGCCGCCGCGCTACGGCTGACCACGAGCGAACGCGTCCACCTGCACCGGCTCGCCAAGTCGGCCGACGGCGGCTTCACCTGCATGGGCGCCACGATGCCGGCCCGCGCGGTCCGTCCCACCGTGCGGGCACTGCTCGACCGGCTGGAGCCCGCCCCCGCCCTGCTGCTCAACCGGCTGAGCGAGATCCTCGCCTGGACGGCGGGCTACGAACGGCTGGCCGGGCCGATCGGCCTGCTGGACGGCAGCCCGCCGAACCTCGCCCGCTTCGTGTTCACCGACAGCCGGGCGCGGACCGCCTACCCCGACTGGGACCATGTCGCCGACGAGCAGGTCGCCGCCCTCAAGCAGGGGCCGTTCCGGGCGGACTGGCACATCGCCACGCTGGCCGACGAGCTGGCCGTCACCGCCGGGGCCGCTTTCGCCGGGCGGGTGGACACCCTGCCCGGCCTCCCGAAGTCCAGCGGCGTCACGCGGCTGGTCCACCCCGACGCGGGTGAGCTGCGCCTGGCGTACGAGACCCTCGAACTGCCCGCCGACGACGACCAGCGCCTCATCGTCCATCTCCCCGCCGACAGCGCCACCTCCGCCGCGCTCGACCGCCTCACCGGCCGCCACCCGGGCGCCCTGCGCGCGGTCTCCAGCTGACACGGTCTCCAGCTGACACGGAGCACGCCGCACACCGGTACGGGCCGGGTGAACACGCGAGTACGCCGCCGGACGGCCTCCTCCGGGGCGCGGCGGAACGGCCTCGACGGCCTCTCGTGTGAACGACGGCCCCGCGAGCCTTTCCGGCCACGGCCCCGCGAGCCTTTCCGGCCACGCCGCCCGGGTCGGGGGCCCTATCAGCGTGGCGCCCTCCGTTGCGCGCCCCAACCGACATAATCGAGACGATCAGCCTGGTCAGGCCCCACATGTGACGTCCTCATCCGGGGCGTCCCCGGGCAGGTCCCCTCCACCGGCACCCATGTCACACCACGGGACGACCGTACAGCGACCCGGGCGTCCGGCAGGAGGAACGTATGCGTCTCGCCATACGAATCGCAGTCGCGGCCGTTCTCACGGCGGGCCCGAGCGGCCCGGCCGGACCGGCCGCCCCACCCCCTCCCCCGCCCGGTCCCGCGCGTACGCCCGCCGCCACGGCCCCCGGGCGCGCACCCGCCGTCACGGTCGACGTCGACGCCGCCCCCACGCCCGCCGTCGCGCCCGGCGCCACCCCCACGCCCACGCCCATGACCGCGCCCGGTGCCACCCCCGCCCCCATGGCCACCCCGACCCCGGTGGCCAGTGCCAGTTCCGGTGCCACCGCGACCGCGACCGCGACCCTCAGCACCAGGACCGACCACACGGTCTCGCTGCCCCCCTTCGGAGGCAGGAACACCATCCCCCCGTGGCTGAAGAAGGTCCCCTCGCTCCGCGTCCTGCCCCTGTGGCCCCGCCAGGCCAGCCACGTCCGGATATTCGTGCACTGCCCCCCGAAGTCGAACCACGCGCTCATCGGCTCCACCGCGTTCAACCTGAAGGGGTCCAGACGCCTCTACCGGGAGGTGGGGCTGGGGCTCTCCGACCGGGGGCTGGGGCACCGCGCCGCGTCCATCTCCTACTTCGCCCTGCCGGGGTTCCACGAGGCGTGCCTGAAGTGCGTGAAGGTCACGATGAACCAGCAGACCCGCATCCGGCGGATCCGGGTGCTCGGCCGCGACTCCACTCCCCTCTACGTGCGAAGGTTCAGCATCTGGCAGTTCTTCGACTAGCGCGTGCCCCCTCCCGGCCCGGCGTGTCCGGCCACGGCGATGATTTCCCGGACTCCCGCGGGTTGTACGCGGCGACGGAACCCGTCGGCTCACAGGAGGCAGGCATGACACACGGGGAACGCCCGGGCACGGACCCCGGGCACGGAACCGCGCTCTGGTCCTCGGCGGCCTGGCGGCAGGGCGCGGTGTCATGGCTGGACGAGCGGCTCGCCGAGGCGGGGACGGAGCGGACCGGCGAGGTCACCCAGCCGCACCTGCGGCCGTGGGGGACGGTGCTCAGGGCACCCACCACCCGAGGCCCGGTGTGGCTGAAGGCCCCCGGACCGGACACCGCGTTCGAGGTGGGGCTCTACCGGCTCCTGCTGCGGGTCGCGCCGGAGCGGATCCCGCCCCCGATCGCCGTCGGCGTCGAGCGCGGCTGGGTCCTGCTGCCCGACGGTGGGACACCGCTCGGGGACCGCGTGGACGGCACCGCCCTGGCCGACGCCCTGGTGACGGCCCTGCCGGAGTACGGCCGGCTCCAGCGCGACCTCATGCCGTACGTCGAGGACCTGCCGCCGATCGGCGTCACCGACATGCGCGCCGCCGTCATGCCGCGGCGCTTCGACGAGGCGGCGCACGCGGTCGGGAAGTACGTGGAGCGCTACGGCGACACGTCCGACAGGGAGGCCCACCGGCGGGTGACCGCCATGCGCGCCACCTTCGTCTCGTGGAGTGAGCGGCTCGCCGCCGCGTCCGTACCGCCGAGCCTGGACCACAACGACCTGCACCCCTGGAACATCCTGGTGACCGGGACCGCTCCGGCCCGCCGGGTACGGTTCCACGACTGGGGCGACAGCGTCGTGGCCCACCCGTTCGCCAGCATGCTGGTCGCCCTGGGATTCCTGCACCTCCAGCTGGGCCTCGCCCCCGATGACCCGGCGATCCTGCGCGCCAGGGACGCCTACCTCGGCGTGTTCGGCGACCTCGCCCCGCACGCGGAACTCGTCGAGGAGCTGGAGCTGGCCTGCCGGGTCGGCAAGATCGCTCGCACCCTGGTGTGGGAGCGGTCGATCCGCCTCCAGGGCCACGCGCGGGCGGGCGAGTTCGCGAGGGCGCCACTGGACTCCTTCGCGTCCCTGGCGGCGGACTCGTGGCTCGCGCTCGGGGCCTGAAGGTGCCCGCTCCGCCCGCCCCGCCCGCCGGGGCTCGCCGGGGTTCGCCGGTAGGGTTTCGCGGGATGAGCGAGGTCGAGCGGGAATCCGGGACCGACGCGCCCGGAGCGCGGCTGCTGGAGTCCGCGAGGAGGGGCGACCCCGACGCCTTCGGGCGGCTGGTCGACCCGTTCCGCGGTGAGCTGCACGCGCACTGTTACCGGATGCTCGGATCGGTCCACGACGCCGAGGACGCCCTGCAGGAGTCGCTGGTGCGCGCCTGGCGGGGCCTGGAACGGTTCGAGGAGCGCGGCTCCTCGATCCGGCCGTGGCTGTACAGGATCGCGACCAACAGGTGCCTGACGCTGATCGAAAGCCGGGGTCGCCGGGAGCTGCCCACCGATTTCGGCCCGGGTGCCGCGCCGCTCGCCGAGACCTCGTGGGTCGGGCCGTACCCCGACGAGAGGCCGGGCCCCGAGGCCCGCTACGTGGCGCGCGAGGGGATGGAACTCGCCTTCGTCGCCGCGCTCCAGCACCTGCCGGCTCGCCAGCGGGCCGCCCTGGTCCTGCGCGAGGTCCTCGGGTTCCCGGCGCGCGAGGTCGCGGACCTGCTGGACACCACGGTCGCGTCGGTCAACAGCGCGCTGCAGCGCGCCCGCAGGACCCTCGGCACCCGGCGTCCCGGCACCGGCCCGCGCTCCCCGGACGAGGAGGGGCTCCGGAAGCTGGCGGACCGGTACGCGGCCGCGTGGGAGGCCGGAGACGTCGAGGCCATCGTGGCGATGCTGACCGACGACGCCAGGTACGCGATGCCGCCGCTGCCGGAATGGTACGAGGGCCGCGAGGAGATCAGGGCCTTCCTGGTCGAGGGGCCGCTGACCTGCCGGTGGCGCTTCCTGCCGGCGCGCGCGAACGGGCAGCTCGCGTTCGGCACCTACGCGTGGGACGAGGACAGGAAGGTCTACGTCGCGGCCGGGCTCGACCTGCTCGCGCCGCGGGGCACGAGGATCGCCGAGGTCGTCTCGTTCCTGACGCCGGAGATCTTCCCCCTGTTCGGCCTCCCCACCGAGATCGCGGACTGACACGGCATCGGGCGGGCGGCGTCACTGGAGGACGTCGGCAACGTGGCCGTCTTCGCCGCCTCCGACCTGGCCCGCACCATGACGGGTACGGCGATCGACATCACCTGCGGCGCGGTCCCGGACTGACGGTCCCGGGCCGAAAGTCCTGGCTCGACAGTCCTGGACCGACGGCCGGATCACGACTCGCCGGCCGGGCCGGCGTCCGGCCGCCAGATCCAGTTCTGCCGGTCGTACAGCGGCCGCAGCCCGGCCGCGAGCATGTTGTTCAGCGACGGATTGGCCGAGCCCTCCGCCGGCAGCCCGGCCTCGGCGACGAGCCGGCGGCAGCCCGCGTTCGCGGCCTCCTTGGCGCGGGCCGCCAGCAGGGCCGACTGCGCGCCGCGGTTGCGGTGGCCGGGCAGCGTCGAGGCGGCGTTCAGGGAGCCGATCTCCCCGTGGACGAAGAGATTGGCTCCGGCGACCATCTCGTCGCCGTCCCAGACCGCGAACGGCCGGAAGGCCGGATGCCCGACGCTGGCCGCCAGCATCTCGGCGAGCCCCTCCTCCGGCATGCCGAACCCCCGCAGGACGACCGAGGCCCACTCCAGGGCTGCGTCGGGACCGACCGGCCCGACGCGCATCCCGGTCCGGCCCGGCCGGAAGGCGTCGATCGGGCACGACAGCTTCACCCAGGACGATCCCGGGCTGATGCCGTGCCTGGTACGAATGTCGTCCCAGTCCGGCGGCAGCACGGACGGAGCGATCTGGATGACCGTGCCCCGACTGCCTTCCGCCCGGTAGAAGTCCACCACGCGGTCGACGAGATCGTGGGTGATCGGCTCCTCGAAGCCGAAGCCCAGCGCCTTGCTCCAGTAGCCCGTCACGTCGTGCCGCATCGACAGGGCGACACCGCCGCCGATCCGCGTGGTGGCGATCCCGAGCGTGGACGTGGCGGACGGCGGTGCCAACGATTCGTACTGGTACATGAACTCCGCCTCGACGCCTTCGGCGAGAGCGGTCAACCGGTCCTGCGACATGCTGTTTCCCCTCGGATGCACTGGATGCACCGGATGCATCGGATCCCTCGACACCCCCGTGGCCGCGTCTCGCGTTCACGCGACTCGCGCCCCGGGACCTTACGCCTGCAAGATGCACCGGCCACCCCGGAAGTTCGATCCGTCCGCGAATTCACGGGAACCGGCCGCACACCGCCGTGCCCCGCCGTGACGGATCAGCGCTACGCACCCGGGACACCGGCGTCGCGCGGGAGATGGAACAGCCGGAACCGCCGCACCCTGCCCGCCTCCAGGAACTGCACCCACACGGCCGCCGGCGGGCAGTGGAAAGGGTCGTCGGGCGGATTCACCAGGTCGGTCTCCCAGATGACCACCTCACGACCGGCCACGACATTGGTCAGGCGCTGGTGCACGCCGTCGTCAAGATCGCGGTTCATCGCCCGTACGAGGTAGTCGAAGCCCTTCGTGCGCTTGCCCCGGGACCAGGTGATGTCCACCTCCGGGGACCAGTGCGCCGCCAGGGCCTCGGCGAACGAGCCGCGGCGCGCGGCCCGCAGCGTCTCCTCGGCCTCCCTGCGGCGCGCCTCGGTCAGCACCGCCACGTCGTCGTGGGCCAGGTTCGCGGTCGCCAGCAGGGCCCCGGACAGCTTGGCGCGGGCCTGGCTGAGCCGGCTGCGCACCGTGCCGACCGGCACCGCGCACAGCTCCGCGATGTCCTCGTAGGCCGTCACGTCGGTGAAGTAGCGCAACATCGTCACCAGCCGCAGGTTCGGGGACAGCTCCTCCACCGCGCTCCAGACCCAGTCCCGCGTGGCGTACCGGTCCAGGAGCTCCCCGGGATCGGGCTCACCGCGCGGCAGCACCAGCGACTCGAGATCACCGACCGGCACCGCTTTCCTGCTTCGAAGGTGCATCCGGCAGACGTTGCGGACGATCGCCCGTAGCCAGGGCGCCACCGCGCGCGGATCCCGGACGTCCCCGATGCGGCGCAACGCGACCAGGGCGGCCTCCTGGACGGCGTCCTCGGCCTCGGGGACACGGCCCAGGACGCCCAGCGCCACCGCGCGCATGTCCGCCTGGTACCGGGCCAGCAGCAGCCCGAGGGAGCCGACGTCGCCGGCCTGCGCCTCGCGAACCAGATCGACTTCTGCCGGCACCCCGCCCCCCATACCCTGAGAGTATCGAAAATCCCCTTACCTGCGGCTATTGGCACCTATATGCCTAAACGAGCTGCCGGAACCGGCGCCCGCGACCTCGACCAGCCGGTCCACGCGCGACCTCTTGACGGCATCGCCTGTCGCCGGCAGGGCCGCCCCGGACCCGTCCCCGTCCCCGTCCCCGTCCAAGGGAACGGGTGGGCCCGTTGGCCTTCGCGGTGAAAGGGACCGAGGAGCCGGGGCGCGCTCTCCCCTGTGTCGCCTCCCTGTTCCCGGCCGGCCTTGAATGTTCTGCGGCCACCGGAGATTCGTCATCTTCGGCTTGCGGTCGACGGCGATCATCACCCGGTCGTCCTCCACGGCGAACACGACCCGGGCCGGACGCGGTGTGTCGGCGCCGCTCATCATGGCCGGTCGCGTGACGCGCTCCTCCACCGGCCCCGTCAGGTCTCACCGTCTTTCGACGCCCCGGTGAGCAAGCGCCCTCGCCTACTCACATGTCGTCGTGAAGCGCGGATCACTTTCGGTGCGACAGCGGGGGCGGCAGGCGAAAGACCGTGGATGCGACGGTCGCTTTGGAGCGCGAGAAGAGCAGGAGAAACCCATGCACACGACTCTCACAGCTGGACGTCACGCCTTTCGGGTGTTTGCCACGGGTCGCCATCCGGCGGATGACACTCCGGTCTTTACCGCTCCGCCTGCGACACTCACTGCCAGCTGAGTGAATTGTCATGATACATAGTTGAATGTCCGGTTTTTCGAACAAGTGGTTAGATTTAAACGCCCCCAACCACCTGGACCGATGTTGAAGTCGTGCCCTATGGGCAAGAAGGCACCTAAGGGGCGTATCACAAGTGCGATATGTGTCGTTCGCCCTGTTCAAGGCGGCTTTTTTTGATGCGGGAACCTTCATCCGGCGACTTCGAAGAGATGGGCTCTAACAGCGAGTCACAGCAATTTTTGCTACAAGCAGACCTAAGCCCCTATCCTCCTCTAGGTTTTAGAGCCATAATCCTCATGTATTGAGGTACAGGGTGCGTAGACTCGCCCCCCAGCCCGTTGAGCAGTCCGCCTGACAGGAGGAGAGATGCTTCTCCGTTTCCGTGTCGCCAACTACGCATCGTTGCGCGACGAGCAGGAGCTCAGCCTGGTCGCCCTGGACGAGCACAGCGAGATCGCGGCGCAGCGTCCCCTTCAAGAGGATCTGTCCGTACTACCCGCTGCGGCGATCTACGGCGGCAACGCCTCGGGCAAGTCGAACCTGCTGCAGGCCCTGCGCTTCGCGGCGAGCGCCGTCGAGAACTCCCATCAAAGATGGAAGCCCGGTTCCGCCATCCGCCGCAACAGCTTCCGTTTCGACGACGAGAGCCGCAAGAAAGAATCAGAATTCTCTGTCGACATTTCCCTCAACGGGGTTCACTACGAGTACGGATTCGCCCTGAACGACGAAGCCGTGCAGGGCGAGTGGCTGTACAGCTTCACCAAACAACAACGGAGAGTCCGCCGCGTCCTGTTTGAAAGATCGGGACCCGATGGTGAATCGATCCGGTTCGGCGAACATCTCAAGGGCAAAAAAAAGTCCATCACCGAATTGGTCCGGCCGAACAGTCTTTATCTGTCCACCGCGGCCGCGAACAACCATCCCCAGCTCACAGAGATATATCACTGGTTCGAGAACCAGATCATCTACATCGATGCAGGCGAGCCTTGGCTGAACTTGTCACAGACCCTGCGCGAGCTAGAAGCACACGATCGCGATGGCGTTCTGCGCCTGCTCAGCCATGCGGATTTCGGAATCACCGGCGTCAAGCAAGAACCTCGACAGATGGAGAAGAAGGTACGTGACGGTTTCATTGCGCTGCTGAGCGCAATAGATCCAGATCTTCCCCTCGGCGAGGACGTCGAGTTCCAAGCCCCCCCGAAGGTTGACTTTGTTCACCAGGTGAGGAGTGGCGAGTACATACTGCCGATGGCGCACGAGTCCAGCGGAACGCGCGCCTGGTTCGCCCTTCTAGGGCCGATCCTGCAAGGACTTTCACTGGGGCGACTAGTCGTGGTAGACGAGCTGGACGCCTTTCTGCATCCCCTCCTGGCAGGAGAGCTCGTTAACTTGTTCCAAAACCCCGCTTTCAACAAGAACGGCGCTCAACTGGTTTTCAATACGCATGACGTGACCCTTCTGTCCTCTCTGACGAAGGCGAGACTCAGGCGCGACCAGGTATGGTTCACGGACCGCACGCCGGACGGGGCGACAGAGCTTCACCCGTTGACTCGTTACCACGTCAGAGACGGACTGGACAGCGTCTTACGCGGCTACCTCCTCGGCCGCTACAGGGGTGTGCCCATTTTTGACGATTCCTTCCTCGAAGAGGACCTGAGTCGGCACACTGGTTCGCATGTCGATCCGCCGCAGCAGGCCCCTGAAGCGTAAAAATCAGAACCTGCCGGAGAGAGACCGCTTCCTCATCTACTTCGAGGGAGAGGTGACCGAGCGCCTCTACTTCGCGGCTCTGAAACGCCAGTTCCGGATCCCCGGGATTCGGTTGGGGTCCGCGCACGGTGAGCCGCTGAAACTGGTCAGGGCCGCTGTCGACCATCGAGATCGGGCGCCCCAGTCTGCGATGGATCAGCACGCCGAGTACACCGAAGTCTGGTGTGTGGTCGATGTCGAAGCTCCCACGCCTCACGCCTCCTTGGAGAAGGCACTGGTTCTAGCCAACCAAAACGGCATAAAATGCGCTATCTCAAACCCTTGCTTCGAGCTTTGGCTGCTTCTCCACGCCAGAGAACGGCGCGGATACCTCACCACAGATGAAGCGTGCAACTTGCTGGAAACGCATGGCGCCTGTGGCTACACCCGGAGCGGTAAGGATTTCGACCCGGTGGCGCTCTTGGGCAACTATGAGATCGCACGAGAGCGTGCGCAATCGCTCGCAAAGATCCACATGGACGAAACCCGATTGGTGGACCGCAACCCGTTCGCTTCCGTCTGGGAACTTGTCGACCGTCTCCACAAGCAGGTGGACAGCTCGGAACGACCTCGAACGCGATAGCAACCACAGCGGCGTGTACCACCGACCGGTGTATGAATCACGGCCAGCCCGTGAATCTCGATTCTCCGGCAATCCCCATCAGGCCGCCTGCGAAGACAGCTCGATCGTGAAGACGGGATCCAGGCCAGGGCGGCCACCCTCGCTCCTCGCCGCCTTCGTACGACGACGAAAGATCAAAGTTCGACGGGGGCCAGCCCGCCGGCCCTTTTCGTAGCGCCGGACGAAGGATTTCACCTGGCCGAAACCTACGGCGACATCACACTGGGTAGATTTCCGCCATCCTCGACAACGTTGACCCCTTCATCGGCGTAGCGGCCACCGACCTGCCTCGGGCACACGGTCTGGCCGCCACTTGGTGGTGGCCGAAACCCCAGGTGGGCAACACTCACCCGGGCGCCACGTCGCCGCTGGGCATGGTGTCGGCCTGCGCCTACTCCGGTGCGTACCCGACCGGTTACGGAAGGTACACCAAGAACACCGAGGGCGTGCCCGAGGAGATGTTCGGGCGGTTGCAGGCGTCCGGGTTCAGCCACTTCCAGCAGTCCGGCACCGGCGCGATCCGCAAGTACTACAACTACGTCCGGGTCACCCCGATGGTGCAGCCGCTGGACGCGCTGGGAGAGGCCTGGCCGCTGCGCGACGAGGTGGCGGAGGCGGGCTACTACGCGGCCACCCTGGACACCGGGGTCCGCTGCGAGCTCACCGTGGGCACCAAGGTCGCCGTCCATCGGTACACGTTCCCCGAGCACGGCAGCGCCCGCGTGGTGATCGACCTGTCCTGCGGCGGCCTGGCCATCGAGCACGGCCGTACCGTGCCGTTGCGGGCGCAGGTGGAGAGCATGGGCCACGGCCGGGCCCAGGGCACGGTGGTGATGGAGGGCGTCCCGCTGTCGGTGTACCTGGACGTCGACAGCCCCGGCTGGCGGCAGATGCTCTGGTACGACCGCCGGCTCATCGACGGCGGCACCCGCCTGGACTTCGACAGCATCCGGCACACCACGCTGCGGCCCTTCGGCATGCTCTTCATGGGCCCGGCCGAGGCGGGGCAGACGATCGAGGTGCGGCTCGGGTTCTCGCTGCGCGGATGCGACCAGGCGCGGCAGAACCTGGAGAGCGAGTGCGGGCACGCGCGACCGGCGTTCGACGCGGTGCGTTCCCGGACCCGGGCGCGCTGGGGCGACCACCTCGGCCGCGTCCAGGTCGAGGGTGGCACGCCGGCCCGGCGCACCGTGTTCGCGACGGCGCTCTACCATTCGCTGATCAAGCCGTGCTTCGCCGACGACGAGAGCCCGTTCTGGCCGACCCCCGGACCGTTCGCGTTCGACGTGTGCACCATGTGGGACATCTACAAGACGCAGTTGCCGCTGCTCGCGGCCATCGTCCCGGACCGGGCCGCGGACCTGCTGGAGTCGCTGATCCGGGTCTGCGAGGAGGAGGGGAACTTCCCCGTCGGCTACCGGATGGCCCGCGGCGCCGACCGGTTCTACCGCCAGGCCAGCGCGCTCGCGCACACCGCGCTGGCGGACGCCCACGCCCTCGGCCGGGCGGGCCTGGACTGGAACTGGGCGCTCGTGCACATGGTCGACGACCTGCGCCGCCTGTACGGCGAGGACTTCTTCGAGCACGGGGTGGTGCACCCGATCACCCACACCCTCGACCTCGCCTACGGCCACCACTGCACGGCACAGGTCGCCCGGGCGATGAACGACCGGCGCCTGGCCGACGACCTCGAGGACCGCGGCCGCCAGTGGTCCAACGCCTTCGACCCGGGCACGGGTCTGCTGCGCGACTCGGAGTTCTACGAGGGTGGCAAGTGGAACTACTCGTTCCGGCTGCTGCACGACATGGCCGCGCGGATCGCCCTGGCCGGCGGCGACCGTGCCTTCGTCGGCATGCTGGACAGGTTCTTCGGCTTCGGCGCCGCGCCGGTGACGCAGCCCGGCCTGCGCCCCCAGGCCGCGGAGATGGCGGCCGGATACGCCCTGAACCGGTTCGAGGGGCTGAACAACGAGCCCGACATGGAAGCGCCGTGGGCCTACCACTACGCGGGGCGGCCCGACCGTACGGCCCGGGTGGTCCACGCGGCGCTGACCTGGCAGTTCGGCACCGGACCCGGCGGGCTGCCCGGCAACGACGACTCCGGCGGCCTGAGCTCCTGGTACGTCTGGGCCTCCCTGGGACTGTTCCCGATCGCCGGGCAGAACCTGTTCCTGGTCAACGCGCCCGCGTTCGCCAGGTCCGTGCTCAGGACCGGCGGCGGCGAGTTCGTCGTCGAGACCAGCGGGCACCGCGAGACGCCGATCGGCGTCGACGGCGTCGATCACGACCTGCCGGCCCAGTACGTCCAGTCGGCGACCCTCGACGGCAGACCTCTGCACGCGACGCACCTGAGCGCCGCCACCGTGCACCGGGGCGGCGTGCTGCACCTGCGGCTGGGCCCGGAGCCGTCGGGGTGGGGGCGGGAGGCCCGCCCGCCGTCCCTTTCCGATCCGCCCGCCACATCGAAGGAAACACGATGACCAATCCCCGCCGCCGTCTCGTCATCGTGGTCAGAGCCGACCCGGTCATCTGCGGCCACTCCGGCGAGGCCCGCAACCTCGCCGAGGTGGCGCTGACCCGCGGTTTCGACGACGTACGACTGCTGACCTGGACGATCCCGACGCTCCAGGCGGCCGGGCTGCCCCTCAAGCCGCTCGACCGGCTGCTGCCGTACAGCCCGGGGATCACCGTGGAGCGCCCGGAGCCGGTCGGGGACTACCGGGTGCCGGACGGGCGCCACCAGGCCGGGCTCACCGGCCGGCTCGTCGAACTGCTCGCCGAACCGGTGCCCACGACCTGCCTGTCCATGTACACCGTCCCGCACGCCTCGGTGGTCGTGGACGCGGTCGGGGCCGCGCGCGCGGCCGGGTTCGCGCCCGACGTGCACACCGTCGCGAAGGCGGTCGGCTCCGACGTGACCAACGTGATCCGGTCGTGCCTGCGGGAGGGCCGGTTCGGCGCGGCGACCGTGCTGTTCACCACGTTCCTGGCCAACGACGAGGTCGTCGCGGTCTCCGAGTACACCCGGGAGGAGATCGTCGCCTCGGCCGAGCAGGTGGACGCCCACTGCGGCACCACGTTCGCCGAGCAGTGCCGGCGCCGCGTGACCGTCAGCTACCCGCCGATCGACTCCGCCGCCTTCCTCGACCTGGACCCGGCGCACGTGGACGCCGCGCTCGCGAGACGCGGGCTGGAGCGTGACGGGTACATCCTGTTCCTGTCCCGGGTGACCCGGGCCAAGGGCATCGACGACCTGCTGGCCGCCTACGGCCGGATGCGCTGCCGGTCACGCGTGAAACTGGTCGTCGCCGGCACCGGGCCCGCGCTGGAGGAGGTGCGGGCGCTGGCCAAGGAGGACGACCGGGTGGTGATCCTCACCGATGTCGACGACAACGAGAAGCCGCTGCTCATGCGCGGCTGCGCGGCCTATGTCCTGCCGACCAGGCCCGAGCCCGACTTCGTGGAGACGTTCGGCATCGCCCTGGCCGAGAAGATGCTCGCCGGCGGTGGACCGATCGTCACCACCAGGACGGGCGGCACCCTGGAGGCGGTCGGCGACACCGCCGTCATCGTCGAGCCCAGGGACGTCGGCGGCCTGGCCGCGGCCGTGGACCGGGTGGTCCTGGACATGCCCGCCGCCGAGCGGCGGGACCTGGAGCTCCGCGCCCGCACCCGCGCGATGGCCTTCGACCGGGCCGCGGTGTTCGACGACCTGTTCCCGCAGGAGGCGCTCGCCGCCGGGGCCCGCTGACCTCGGCACGACCCCGGCGGCCGGTGGTTCCCCGGCCTCGACACGACCCCGACGCCCCGTGGTCCCCCGACCGCACCTCGGGCGCCCGTCTCGCCGATGCGGTTCCGTCTGGGGTGCGGTTCCGGCCGAGGTACGGTTCCGGCCGGAGCGCGGTTCCGGCCGGAGTACGGTTCCGGCCGGGGCGCGGTTCCGGCCGGGCGGAGTGACGGGGCCGCCGCGCGCCCCGTCATCGGCCCCTGCCGTTCTCGCTACTCGTCAGGCAGCAGGTACCGCCAGGAGAGCACGAAGAGCGCCCCCGAACCGGTCTTGAAGAGTGACCTGCTGTGCTCCGGCCCGGCGGGCACCGCCTTGGTGATCGCCTTCACCGCCGCCCCCTCGACGTCCTTGCGCCAGACCGGGTCCACCGTGCCCGAAGGCTCCGGGACCCCCGCGGGCCACGGTGCCGGCGTGCCCTCCGCCGACGCGGCCCCCTCGGCGACCATCCGGACGCGGGTGGCGACGTAGTCGGTGCCCGAGGCCGCGGCCCGGGTCGCCAGGCCGTCCATCAGCTTCTTCGCGTCCGAGAGCTCCTTGGGGTAGAAGCCCGCGACCTGGTCCAGGGCCGGGACCCGGACCTCCAGCATCTTCCCGTCCTTCCCCCGTACCCCGAGGACGGTGGCCGGCACGTCCGTCACCATCGGCGCGCCCGGCCTGGGCGTCGCGGTCGGCGGCTGCCCGGTCAGGTATCTCTCCATCGACGCGACCGTCTCGTCCACCTCGGCACCGGTGAGCCTCAGTTGCCTGCGCGCGTCAACGATCACCAGGCCGTCGCCGTACAGCACCACCCTCGGCGGGCGCAGCACGTTCGTGGTCGCGGTCACGAACCCGCCTTCGGAACCCCACAGGGCGACCGGCTTCGCCGGCCCGTCATCGGCCGGGGTCGCCGACATATCCGCTCCCGCTCCTCCACAGGCCGCGGTCAGCGACAACAGTGCGACAAGCAGGGTCATTCGTAGTCTCATGCCCCATAAACGTACTTTTCCCCCAGGTGGTTCAGCTGGCATCGTCCGAGGTCAGGCGCTTCCCCGGCAGGCGGACGTCGCGCGCCGGCCTCGTCGCGAGGACCCTTCCCGCGCCCGCGGCCGGTCGAGCCCTGCGGGGGCGGCGGGGGCGGCACAGCCCGGCGAACCGGCTCGCCCCAGCCTTCCCAAGACGTTCGATCCGAGGTGTCAGCCCATGCTTTTGGCGCCGTCGAGGGATTCGCGGATGATGTCGGCGTGGCCGGCGTGCTGGGCGGTCTCGGCGATGATGTGTATCAGCACCCTGCGGGCCGACCACCGCGCGCCGGGCTCGAACCACGGGGCCTCCGGCAACGGCTGGGTGGCGTCCAGCCCGGGCAGGCCGGCGACCAGCTCGTCGGTCCGTCGAGCGACCTCGGCGTAGCCGGCCAGCACACCGGCCAGCGTCTCGCCGGGCAGCATCCGGAACTCGTCGGCCCTCCGGGCCCAGTCGGCCTCGGTCATGGTGGCGAAGTCGCCCATCGCCGACGGGCCGTCCAGGATGAAGTCCACCCAGTTCCGTTCGACCGCCGCGACATGCTTGATCAGCCCGCCCAGGCACAGCTCGCTGGCGGTGGTCCGCAGCACGGCCTGCTCGTCGGTGAGGTCGCGAGTGGTGAAGCGCAGGAAGTGCCGGTGCTTGGCCAGCATCGCCAGCAGGTCGGCACGCTCGCCGGTGACAGCGGGCACACCGGCGGCGGGCTCACCGGTGGCGGCGGGCATCTCGGCGGCGACGGGCGCGTCCGTGATGTCGCGGGTGGTCAGCTCTTCAACGGTCGTGGTCTCGCTCACGGTCTTCGCCTTCCGTTGTTCCGTCGGTCAGGACCCACGTTAGGCCGGATAGAGGTCACTTTCTGACCTGAATCGCGAAAAAATCACAACATATCGAACATCGGCACCCGAATGCTGGGACTGCTCTCCCCGGACGTGCGAAGGGTCGCAGGCGGAGCTAGTCGCACGTGCAGGCCGCCCTGCTTCCCATGCCGGCCGGCCAGAGCCCGGCGGCTGCGCGCACCACCGTGACCGCGCCGCGCCACATCCACAACCCCTGGGGTCTCTTCCACCGGATCCGGGCCGCGAGAGTCTCCTCACCTCCGAAGAACTGCTGGCGAGGAGTAGCCCCGCCAGGCGAATCCTCCAGTACGTCTCCACGCTGCCCACCCCCGCGCCCCCGTCCGAGGGCAAGCACGGCGACGACCTCCTCGATCACCGCGCTCGGCTGTTCGACACGGCCGCGCGGTCGGCGCCGACGGGGTTCTGGCCGGCACTGCTGGAACTGCTACCGGCGTTCGAGGGCACGCTCCCGGAACTGCTCGACGTCGCTGCCACACACCCCCGCCCCTCCCGCGCGCAAAGGCCGGGCGACGGCACCGGCAGCTGACGTACCGTCCGGACGTCCGTGTACACCGGCCCGCTGCCAACCTTCCGAGCAGCACACCGACGCCGTACGACCCGCGTCACTTCTCGCTGGTTTTCGTGCTCTCACCGGACGGCGACGCGACAAGGGCGTCATCCGCCGGGCGGCCACGATCGACCGGCCCGCAGGTTCATCGGTCGCAGGCGGCCCAGATCCTCGAAGAACTCACGCTCGCCGATCTCGTACGGAGCGAACTCGTCGAGTTCCAGCTGAGCGTAGGTCAGGCCGCCGTACCGGTCCTCGTCGTGCTCCGCGTCATAGGCGATCACCGTGCCGTCGGCGTAGGCCTCGACCTGCACGTGGGCATACCCCTCGTCATCGAGCGCCAGGTAGAACGTGGACGTTCCCCAGCTCGCGTACTCATCTCCCCGATTCTCGTCCCACCCTCGCCGGAAGTACCTCACCTCATCAGCTCCTTTCTCCACGGCCTCACCTCCACGAGGAGCCCGGAGGCGGGAGCGAGCAGCCCGGCCGACGAAATGCGATCTTGTCATAGGCGGTTGCTATCTTCCCGGCCATGGTGAAGGTCGGAGACGTCGCGGCCGTGCCCCTTCCGCAGGGCGGCCACGGTGCGTGCCAGGTGGGCGGGATCAGCGCCGACGGCTGGGTGACGGTGTGCATGCTCGACCGGTACTTCGAGGTGATGCCCACCCTGGACGACTCCCTCGGTCACGAGCCGAATCGAACCGCCCCGACTTTACCGGAGCGATTCAGCCACTTCCCTCCAGTGGCCCGGTCACAGGCCCACCAGCCACGAGACAACAGTCTCGAAATCCCCTCCGACCGTTGATGATCTTCAGGTCAGCGTAAACTCACCGGTATGAGCGCGGCACCCGAGGAGTACGACGACCTGCACCGCCTGGTTGACCGCTTGACACTGGACCAGGCCCGCGCTTTGCGTGCCGTCGCTCTGCAACTCGTCGAGAACGAACCGGCCCCCGTCGCCCAAGCACAAAGTCGGCGGCGTCGGTTGTCGTTCGCCGGAATCATCACCGACGAGCCGGACAGTGCTCAACGCTCGGAAGAGATCCCTCTGAACAGGTTCCGGACCGGCTAGTGCTCATCTGTGACACCGGCCCCCCTGTACGCGGCGATGAACCGGAAAGACCAGGATCACGACCGCTGGCTTGATCTCCTCGAAACTCATCCGGGCCCGCTGATCCTGCCTGGACCGGTGCTGGCGGAAGTCTGCCGGCTGTTGGAGTCACGGGTACCGGCCGCGGAGGCCGACTTCCTTCAGTCCATCGTGGACGGCGAGTTGACCATGGAGCCACTGACCACCGTTGACATCGCCAGAATGAAAATCCTGGTCGTGAAGTACGCGAACTTCCCCCTGGGGGCGGTGGACGCCGCCGTGATCGCAGTCGCGGAAAGGTTGGGCGTCCCGGAAATCGCCACCATCGACCACCGTCACTTCGGAGCGGTGCAAAACGCGCGAGGCGGGCACTTCACACTGCTGCCGTAAGCCGGTACAGGATTCGTGACACGCACCTCACCGGCCATGGAGCCACATTGGCGGTCTCACCGACGGATCGACGGTGTCGGTGAAACCGATCACGTCAGAACATCGAGATGTGGACGTGGTCGATGTGGTTGGCGGTGTTGCCGCCTCGGTTGGACATCATCTTCCATCCGGCGCCGGTGCGGACGTCGTAGTACTTCTGCTGCCAGATGATGTACATGACCCCGAGGCGGTTGCCGTTGTCGATGGCCCACTGGGCGAGGCGGTTGCCGCGGTCCAGGGCGTCCTCCGCGGGGACGCTGCCGCCGGAGCTCATCATGAAGTCGCAGGCCCGGCCGCTGCCGTGGTCGCCGGGGTCGCCGGGGCGCAGGCAGCCGTAGCCGTACGGCATGGGAAAGTTCTGCAGCACGAGGTTGCGCATGGTGATCGTGCGGGGGGTCAGGCCGCCGCTGCCCGAGGGGGTCTGGAAGCCGTACTTGGCCAGGAGCTTCTCGATCCTGACCCGCTGCCGCTTGAGGTCGGCGATGTCCTTCTTGAGTTTGACGATCTTCGTGTCGGCGGACTTCTCCGCGGCCTTGGCCTTCTTGATGAGGTCCTTGACCCGGTTGAGCTGGGTGGCGCGGCGGCTGGCCAGGTAGGACATGGTCGCGGCCTGGCCGAGGGCCAGGTTGGCGTCACCCTGGAAGCTCAGCAGGTTGCCGTCGTCGAGGGCGCCGCCCATGTAGGTGGTCTGGGCGAAGCGCACGACGTCGGTCTCGGCGTTGGCCAGGGCGCGCCTGAGGCTCTTGGCGTTGGTCGTGGCCTTGCTGGCCTGGACCCGGGTCTCCTCCAGGCTCTGCACCTGGCCGCGGTAACTCTTGTTGATCGCGGCGGCCTCTTGGGTCAGCTTCTTGAGCTCGGCCTCGGGGCTGGGTTTGGCGACCTGGAGGGGGGCGGCCCCGGCGACGGCGGGCGACAGGAGTAGCACGGTGAGTGCGGCAGCCAATGCGGCTGCGCGAGTCGGCCTCACGCTTCGCTCACCTCCGGAGCCCCCTCATGGACGGAGCGAAACTATAGAAGACGATCTTGAAGCTCGCCACCGGAACGAAGGAACCCGCGCACCATTGGTGAACTATCAACCTCTTTAGGGTGATTTAACCAACTACTGCGGTACATGTCACTCCTGTCACTCTGGAGAATCCTCGCACAGAACGCACCACGCCACTCGCGAGCCGAAGACAGCCCGGGCTCACGGTACGAGGGCGTCTCACCTCACAACATGAAGACGTCTCAGCCCAAGACCCGGGGGTATTTCAACCCAAGGCGCGAAGACGTCCCGGATCGAGGCACGAAGCCTCCGGCCACCCTTGTCATCAGCGACAGAACATGATTCGGTCTCAAGCAGCGGTGGGGCGCGTGGCGCCCTGCCCAGCGGATGAAACCGTCCGAGAATCGCGACTCTGGCCCGCCCACCAGGAGGCAACACATCATGCGCCAGCACGACACGCTCTTCATCGGAGGCGACTGGGTGGCCCCCGCCGGGACCGGCATCATCGACGTCGTCTCCCCTCATACCGAGGAGGTCGTCGGCCGGGTTCCCGACGGCACCCCCGCCGACATGGACCGGGCGGTGGCAGCCGCCCGCCAGGCGTTCGACCACGGTCCGTGGCCCCGGATGACGATGGCCGAGCGCGCGGCCGTCGTCGGCAGGCTCGCCGAGATCTACGCGGCCCGCCAGGGCGAGATGGCCGAGCTCATCACCCTGGAGATGGGCTCTCCGATCACCTTCTCCCAGCTGGCGCAGGCCCCGCAGCCGCTCGGCATGCTCCAGTACTACGCCGAGCTGGGCAAGACCTTCCCCGTCGAGGAGGAGCGCCCCGGCACCTTCGGCACCGTGACCGTCCGCCGCGAGCCGGTGGGCGTGGTCGCCGCCGTGGTCCCGTGGAACGTCCCGCAGTTCGTCATCATGATCAAGCTGGCCCCGGCCCTCGTCGCGGGGTGCACGATCGTGGTCAAGCCCGCGCCCGAGACCCCGCTCGACTCCTACCTGCTGGCCGAGATGGTCAAGGAGGCGGGCATCCCCGACGGCGTCGTCAACATCGTCGCCGCCGGGCGCGAGACGAGCGAGTACCTGATCTCCCACCCGGGCGTGGACAAGGTCGCCTTCACCGGTTCCACCGCCGCAGGGCGGCGCATCGCGGCGATCTGCGGCGAGCAGCTCAAGCGCTGCACCCTGGAACTGGGCGGCAAGTCCGCGGCGATCATCCTGGACGACTGCGACCTGCCCTCCGCGATGGGCTTCCTGTCGATCGCCTCGCTGATGAACAACGGCCAGGCCTGCGTCGCCCAGACCCGCATCCTGGCCTCGCGCAGCCGCTACGACGAGGTCGTGGACGCGGTCTCGGCGATGGTGCGGGGCATGCAGGTCGGCGACCCGGCCGACCCGGCGACCGGCATCGGCCCGATGGTCGCCAAGCGGCAGCAGGAGCGGGTCGAGGGCTATATCAAGATCGGCATCGACGAGGGCGCCAAGCCGGTCGTCGGCGGCCTGGAGCGCCCCTACGACCGCGGCTGGTACGTGGCCCCGACCGTCTTCGCGGGAGCCACCAACGAGATGCGCATCGCCCGCGAGGAGATCTTCGGACCGGTCCTGGCGGTGATCCCGTACGAGGACGAGAAGGACGCGATCCGGATCGCCAACGACAGCGACTACGGCCTGGCCGGGACGGTGTGGACCGCCGACACCGAGCACGGCATGGACGTCGCCCGCCAGGTGCGCGCCGGCACCTACGGCGTCAACCTCTTCATGATCGAGAACAGCTCGCCCTTCGGCGGCTTCAAGGGCAGCGGCCTCGGCCGCGAGCTGGGCCCGGAGGGACTGTCGTCCTACCTGGAGTACAAGTCGATCGCCCGCCTGGGCTGAGGTGCTCCACGGACCGGTCCAGGCGCGCGGCGGGGCCGGTCGTGGCGTTCAGGTGTGCCGGTACGGCTCTCACGAGCCGTACCGGCACACCGCCGGACGGACCGCCCAGCGCACCCCCGCGACGCTGGGCGACCATCCGACCACAAGAAGTATGTCCCACGACGAGCGCCGAGCGATGGTTCGGGTCCCGCGGACTTCTCCCGGCGGATCTCATTCATCCGCTGTCGTGGTAGACGTCTTTTATCCGCGATTGGTTCGGGAAACGACGGAAAGAGTTTGCCGGGCGATCTCGAACTCCTCGTCCGTGGGGATCACCGCGATCCTCACGGCCCCGCCGCCGGCGGAGACGAGCGTGTCGCCCCGCGCGTTGCGTACCGGGTCCACGGCGATGCCGAGCGCCCCGAGACCGGCCAGCGTCCTCTCCCTGACCAGGGCGGAGTTCTCCCCGACCCCGCCGGTGAAGGCGATGACGTCGACCGTGCCGAGGACGGCGTAGTAGGCGCCGACGTACTTGCGGAGCCGGTGGCAGTAGACCGACAGGGCCAGTTCGGCGTCCGGGTCGCCCCCGGCCACCCGCTCGGTCACCGCGCGCATGTCGTTGTCGCCGCAGAGACCGAGCATGCCGCTGCGGCGGTTGAGCAGCGCGTCGATCTCGTCGAGGGACATGCCTCCCGTACGCGCCAGGTAGAGGACCACCGCCGGGTCCAGGTCGCCGCTGCGGGTCCCCATGACGAGGCCCTCCAGCGGGGTCATGCCCATGGACGTGTCCACGCACCGCCCGGCGGACACCGCCGAGGCGCTGGCCCCGTTGCCGAGGTGCAGGACGATCACGTTGGCCTCGGGCCGGCCCGCGAGGAGGGCGGCCTGGCGGGAGACGTACGCGTGTGAGGTGCCGTGGAAGCCGTAGCGCCGCACACCCAGCCGCGCGGCCACCTCGCGGTCGATCGCGTACGTCGAGGCGGCCGGGGGGATCGTGGCGTGGAAGGCGGTGTCGAAGACGGCGACCTGCGGCAGGTCGGGACGGAGCCGCCGGGCGACCTCGATGCCCGCCAGGTTGGCGGGGTTGTGCAGGGGCGCGAGGGGGACGAGCTCCTCGATCCCCCTGACCACCTCGTCGGTGATCAGCGTGGGCCGGGTGAAGGCCGTGCCCCCGTGCACCACCCGGTGCCCGATCGCGGTGAGCTCGGGGGAGTCGAGCCCCAGGCCGTCGGCGGCCAGCCGGGCCGCGACGGTCTCCAGTGCCGCCCGGTGGTCGGGTGCCGGGGAGCCGGGCTCGCCGATGCGCTCCACCGTTCCCGAGGCCAGCCGCTCGGCGCCGGACAGGAGCCGGTACTTCAGCGAGGAGGACCCGGAGTTGAGGACCAGCACCCGTCCGGGAAGGCCCTCCCCGCCCGGCTCCCCGTCCCGGTTCGGGCCGCTCCCCCGGTCCGGGCCGCTCGAACCGTTCGGATCGTCCGGGCCGTTCGAGCCCTCCCGGTCCGAGCGGTCCGGGCCGGGGCGGTGCCCCGGGGCGCCGCTCGCGCTCTCGTCGTCGCTCCGTCCGGAGGCCCCCGCCGTCCGCGCGCCTCGCTCGCTCAAGGTGTGACCTCCTGCGCCTGTACGGCGGTGATGGCGACGGTACTCACGATGTCGGTGACCAGGGCTCCGCGCGACAGGTCGTTGACCGGCCTGCGCAGCCCCTGCAGGACCGGCCCGACCGCGACGGCACCGGCCGAGCGCTGCACGGCCTTGTAGGTGTTGTTGCCGGTGTTCAGGTCGGGGAAGATCAGCACGGTCGCCCGGCCGGCGACCTGTGACCCGGGCAGCTTGGCGGCCGCGACCCTGGCGTCCACCGCCGCGTCGTACTGGACGGGCCCCTCGACCAGCAGGTCGGGCGCCCGCTCGGCGACCAGGGCGGTGGCGGCGCGGACCTTGTCGACGTCGGCGCCGCTGCCCGACTCGCCGGTGGAGTAGGACAGCATCGCGATCCTCGGTTCCACGCCGAACCGCTTCGCCGTGCGGGCCGAGGAGATCGCGATGTCGGCGAGCATCTCGGCGTCGGGGTCGGGATTGATCGCGCAGTCGCCGTAGACGAGGACACGGTCGGCCAGGCACATGAAGAACACCGAGGAGACGATCGAGGTGTCGGGGACCGTCTTGATGATCTGGAAGGCGGGCAGGATCGTGGCGGCCGTGGTGTGCGCGGCCCCGGAGACCATGCCGTGCACCAGGCCCCGGTGCAACATCATCGTGCCGAAGAAGTTGACGTCGGCGACCACGTCCAGGGCCAGCTCGGCGGTCATGCCCTTGTGCGCCCTCAGCTTGGCGTACTCCTCGGCGAACGACTCCCGCAGCGGCGAGGTGAGCGGGTCGGCGACGGTCACGCCCGACAGGTCGAGGCCGAGGTCGCCGATCCGCCGCCGCACCACGTCCTCCCTGCCGAGGAGGGTGATGTCGACGATGCCGCGCCGCAGGAGGATGTCGGCCGCCCGCAGGATGCGGTCGTCCTCGCCCTCCGGCAGCACGATGTGCCGCCGGTCGGCCCGTGCCCGCTCCAGCAGGGTGTGCTCGAACATCATCGGGGTGACCCGCTCGGAGCGGGTCAGCTCGATCCTGTCGGCCAGACCGGCCGCGTCCACGTGCGCCTGGAAGTGGCCGAGGGCCGTCGCGATCTTGCGCGGGTTGTCGACGGTGAGCCTTCCCTCCAGCCCGGCCAGGGTGGTCGCCACGGTGAAGCTGTCCGCCTCGGCCGCGAGCACCGGCACGCCGGGCGCCAGACGGGCCGTGAGCTCCCGTACGGCCTCGCTGGGCCTCTCCCCCACCGTGAGGACGACCCCGGCCGGTCGCGCCGTACCGGCCGCCTCGACGGCCAGCGAGACCAGCAGCAGGTCCGCGCGGTCGCCCGGCGTGATCACGAGCGCGCCGTCGACGAGGTGCTCCAGGAACACCGGGAGCGTGGCGCCGCCGAACACGAACCCGAGCACGTCGCGCGACAGGCCGTCCTCGCCCTGGATCAGCTCGGCGTCCACCGCCCGCATGACCTGCCCGACGGTCGGCGCCGACAGCGACGGGTGCTCGGGCACGGCGTAGAAGGGCACCGGCAGGTCGCACTCGATGACCGTGCCCTCGGGCACCCGGTTGGCGATCACCGCGAGCACCGTGCAGCCCAGGTCGGAGAAGACCTGGTAGCCGGTACGCATCTCCGTCGCGATCTCCTCGGCGTCGTCGCCGTGCGCGCCCACCACCACGATCACCGGTGCGCCGAACTCGGCCGCCAGGCGGGCGTTGAAGGCCAGCTCGCGCGGCAGGTCGTCGGTGTCGAAGGAGCTGCCGAGCACCAGCAGGGCGTCGCACTCGCGCTCCAGGGTGTGGAAGCGGCCGACCAGGCGGCCGATGAGCTCCTCGGCGCCTCGCTCGGCGTAGATCTCCGCGGCGTCCTCGGCGGTCACCCCGGTCGCCGCGGCGGCGGGGCGGTATCTGGCCTTGAGCAGCTCCAGGGTACGGTCCTCGCCGCCCCCGGTGATCGGCCGGAAGACCCCCGTGCGGTCGGCCCGCCCGGTCAGCAGCTCCATCAGGCCGAGCTCGACGATCTGCCTGCCGTCTCCCCGCCCAAGACCCGCAACGTAGATGCTCCGCATGTGTCCCTTTCCTCGCCGTTGCCCGCCGCCGTCACATCGGCATCGCCATCAGGTCAATCTTCACGAGGCATACGGTCAATCTTCACGAGGATAGACATCTTCCGGGTGACCGGAACGGGCCGCGGCCCATCTCCCGATGCGGCGGACCAGCTCCGGGGTGGCCGCCGACTCCGCGTGGCCGAAGCCGGGCTCGATCCACAGCTCCTTCGGCTCGTCGGCGGCCTCGTAGATCTGGTACGCGTGGTCGAGGGGGAAGAACCGGTCCGCGTCGCCGTGCACGACCAGGAGCGGCACCGGCGAGATCTTCGCGGCCGCCTCGTACGGCGCCAGCGGCAGCGGGTCCCACACGCCCTTCACGATCCGGGTGCGCTTGCCCAGCCGCGCGGCCAGCCGCCCCATCGGCCGCTCGATCGCCCAGTGCACCTGGCGCATCGGCCTGGTCCCCCGGTAGTACCAGCGCGCGGGGGCGCTCACCGACACCACCGCGTCCGGGCCGCCCATCACCCCCGCGTGCCGCACGGCCACCGCCCCGCCCATGGAGAACCCGACGGTCACGACCCTGCGGTAGCCGACCGTCCGCGCGTGCCGTACCGCCGCGTCCACGTCGAGGATCTCCAGGTCTCCCACGGTCGACCGGCCTCCCGAGCGGCCGTGCCCCCTGAAGTCGAACGCCACCACCCCGCCGAACCCGCTGAGCACGTGGGCGATGCGGCGCGTGGCGCGTTCCCTGAGCGATCCGGTGAACCCGTGGGCCAGGACGATCCCGAGGTCGTCCGCGCCGCGCGAGGGGGTGTGGGCGGCGTCTATCCGCAGGTTGTCCCGGGTTTTCAGCATGACGGGAAACGACGGTGCGAGAGGCATGGATCCGAGCTTAGGGAGTGCCTGTGGCCCTGCCGCGGCCCGGTCCGCCGTACCTGCCACGGGTCGTCGTCGGGCCCCGTCGGGAGGGCCGGAGAGGTGTCCGGAGGGTGAATTGGCGCACTTCATCTGCCGGAGGCGTGAGAGCGATTGTCCGGATCAACTAAAATGGGAAGGCCGCACAGTCCGCGGCCAGCCTCCACGATCACAGAGTGAGACTCCATCATGCCTTTGAACAGCCGCGACGACCTGCGGAACATCGCGATCATCGCGCACGTCGACCACGGCAAGACCACTCTCGTGGATGCCATGCTCTGGCAGTCGGGCGCCTTCCGCGTCAACCAGGACGTGGACGACCGCGTCATGGACTCCAACGACCTCGAACGCGAGAAGGGGATCACCATTCTCGCGAAGAACACCGCCGTCAAGCACGGCGGCATGACGCTCAACATCATCGACACCCCCGGCCACGCCGACTTCGGCGGTGAGGTCGAGCGGGGCCTGTCCATGGTCGACGGCGTCGTGCTGCTGGTCGACGCCTCCGAGGGGCCGCTGCCGCAGACCCGGTTCGTGCTGCGCAAGGCGTTCGCCGCGAAGATGCCGGTCATCCTGTGCATCAACAAGGTCGACCGCCCCGACGCCCGGATCAAGGAGGTCGTGGACGAGGTCTACGAGCTCTTCATCGACCTGGACGCCACCGAGGAGCAGATCGACTTCCCGATCGTCTACGCCTCGGCCAAGGCCGGACGCGCCTCGCTCAACCGTCCCGAGGACGCCGGGATGCCGGACTCCGAGGACCTGGAGCCGCTGTTCGAGGTCATCAAGAACACGATCCCGGCCCCGGTGTACGACCCGACGGCCCCGCTGCAGGCGCACGTCACCAACCTTGACGCCTCGTCCTACCTGGGCAGGATCGCGCTCTGCCGCGTCCACCAGGGCACCATCAAGAAGGGCCAGCAGGTCGCCTGGTGCCGCACCGACGGCAGCATCCAGCGGGTGAAGATCACCGAGCTGCTGATGACCGACGCGCTGGAGCGCAAGCCCGCCGAGGAGGCGGGTCCCGGCGACATCATCGCGATCGCCGGAATCCCGGACATCATGATCGGCGAGACCCTCGCCGACCCCGAGGACCCGCGCCCGCTGCCCCTCATCACGGTCGACGAGCCCGCGATCTCCATGACCGTCGGCACCAACACCTCGCCGCTGGTCGGCAGGGTCAAGGGTTCCAAGGTCACCGCCCGCATGGTCAAGGACCGGCTCGACAAGGAGCTCGTCGGCAACGTGTCGCTGCGCGTCCTGCCGACCGACCGTCCCGACGCGTGGGAGGTGCAGGGCCGTGGCGAGCTGGCGCTGGCCATCCTGGTCGAGCAGATGCGCCGCGAGGGCTACGAGCTGACCGTCGGCAAGCCGCAGGTCGTCACCAAGGTCATCGACGGCAAGGTCCACGAGCCGGTCGAGCGGGTGACCATCGACTGCCCCGAGGAGTACCTGGGGGCGATCACCCAGCTGCTCGCGGTCCGCAAGGGCCGTATGGAGCACATGACCAACCACGGCACCGGCTGGATCCGCATGGAGTTCGTGGTCCCGGCCCGCGGTCTGATCGGCTTCCGGACCGAGTTCCTGACCGAGACCCGCGGCACCGGCATCGTGAACCACGTGTTCGAGGACTACGAGCCGTGGTTCGGCGAGCTGCGCACCCGCAACAACGGCTCGCTGGTCGCCGACCGGCCGGGCCCGGTGACCCCGTTCGCCATGCTGAACCTGCAGGAGCGCGGCGTCCTGTTCGTCCAGCCGACCACCGAGGTCTACGAGGGCATGATCGTTGGTGAGAACTCGCGGTCCGACGACATGGACGTGAACATCACCAAGGAGAAGAAGCTCACCAACATGCGCTCCTCGACGAGCGACACGACGGAGACGCTGATCCCGCCGCGCCAGCTCTCGCTGGAGCAGGCGCTGGAGTTCATCCGCGAGGACGAGTGCGTGGAGATCACCCCGGAGAACGTGCGCATCCGCAAGGTCGTCCTCGACGCCTCGACCCGCGCCCGGACCACCGCCCGCGCCAAGCGGACCAACTGACCCTCGGCACCGCTCCACGTCGATCCGCACCGTCCCGCCGGGCACACCCGGCGGGACGGTCCCGTCCCGTACGGCTTCCTCGTCCGTCGCGGCCCGCACGGCACGGCTTTGCCCGGCGAGACGGCGTGGTGCCCCCGGTAGCCGCCCCCACCTGGGGTAGGAACCCTGTACTGGCCGCTCCCCGCCACCGCGGGGAGCCCAGGACTCGTACGGGGGGATCTCTCATGCTTCACAGAACCTGTCTCGCCCTGGCCGTCGCGCTCGGGACGGTGGCGGCCGGAGCCGGCACCGTCCCGGCCGCCCAGGCGACATCGCGGTTTCCGGGGCCGGCGTCGCCGGCGCCCCAGGCGTCGGCCGAGGCCGTCATCAAGGACGCGGCCGGGAAGAACGTCGGCTCCCTGCGCATCGACCAGCAGCCGGGCGGCAAGTCCAGGCTCGCGGTCACCGTCCGCGGCCTGCGCCCCGGCTACCACGGCTTCCACGTCCACATGAAGGGCGTCTGTGACCCCAGGGCGATCGACCCGGTCACCCGCAGCCCCTTCGCCAGCGCGGGCGCGCACTTCACCATCCCGCCGGTCAAGCACAGCGGGCACTCCGGCGACCTGCCCAACCTCCTCGTCGCCGCCGACGGCACCGGCGAGACGACCGTCGTGACCGACCGCTTCCAGGTGGGGCAGCTCTTCGACGCCGACGGCAGTTCCATCGTCGTCCACGCCCTGCCGGACAACCACTCCAACATCCCCGACCGCTACCGCCACCCCGGCGGCACCGGCCCGGACGCGGAGACCCTCAAGGCCGGAGACTCCGGCGGGCGCATCGCCTGCGGTGTGATCACCAGGAACCCGTGATCCCCCTGGGCACCCGGCGGCCGGGCGTCAGAAGCTCTCGCGCGGCAGCCCGACAGGAACCGGTGGTCCCCGCGGGCATCCGGCGGCCGGGCGTCAGGGGCTCTCGCGCGGCAGCTCGATGGTGATCGTCAGGCCGCCCTCCTCGCGGGAGCTCGCGGTCACGGTGCCGCCGTGGGCCTCGGCGACGACCCGGACGATCGACAACCCCAGGCCGCTGCCGCGATCGGAGCGCAGCCGGTCCCCGTGGAGCCGCCGGAACGGCTCGAAGATCGTTTCGATCTCGTAGGGCGGGACGGGCAACCCGGTGTTCGCCACCACAAGTTCCACCCGGTCGGCGCGCTGCCGGGTGGACACCCACACCTGGCCGCCGCCGTGGTTGTGCCGGATCGCGTTCTCCACGAGGTTCTGCACGAGCCTTTCGACCAGCACCGGCTCACCGGCGGTCGGCGCGGGGTCCAGCAGCCGGTGGATGGTCACCTCGCGCTCCTCCGCCTCCTCGCCCGCCAGGTCGAGCACGTGCTCGACCACGTCGGTCAGGTCGAAGGGACGGCGGTCGAGGACCGCCTGCTCCCCCTCGGTCAGCGCGAGCAGGCCGTCGATCAGCCTCTCGTGGCGCGTGTTGACCAGCAGCAGGGACTCGCCGAGCCGCCTGACGTCCTCGGTCGCGTCGGGCCGCCGGACCGCCACGTCCACCAGGGTGCGGTTGATGGTGAGCGGGGTGCGCAACTCGTGGGAGGCGTTGGCGACGAAGCGCCGCTGGCCGTCGAAGGAACGGGCCAGGCGGGCAAGGATGGTGTCGACGATGTCGGCGAGCTCCTTGAACTCGTCGTCCGGCCCGTCGTAGGTGATGCGCCCGGTGAGGTCGTGGCTCTGGGCGACGTACCGCGCGCTCGCGGTGACCTCCCTGACGGGGCGGAGCGTCCAGCCCGCCGCCCGCCAGCCGGTCGCCGCCGCGATCCCTGCGGCCGCGAGCACCGCGAAGCCGCCCACGGTGAGGACGCTGCTGATCGTGTCGGCCTGGTAGATGCGCCTGACCTGTGCGACCCGCTGCTCCGCCACCCGGTACTCGTGATCTTCCGGGCCGTAGTGGATGCCCGCCACCTGCATGTATCGGGGATGCCGCAATCCGTCGCGGGGCTCCAGGCTCTGCCGTACGAGGAAGGCGAGTCCCGCGACCATGATGACGCCGAGATAGAGGACCACCGTGCCGCAGGCGACGGCGAACCGGAAACGAACGCTCATCCTCATGGAATGCGGTATCCCACTCCCGTGACGGTCTCGATGACCGCCGGTTCGCCGATCTTGCGGCGCAACTTCATCATCGTCGTCCTCACGGTGTTGGTGAACGGGTCGGTGTGCTCGTCCCACACCTTCTCCAGCAGCCTCTCGCTGGAGACCACCGCCCCACCGGCGCGCAGCAGCTCGGCCAGCACGCCGAACTCCTTACGGGCGAGCGGCACGTAGCGCCCGTCGCGGAACACCTGCCGGTGCGCCCGGTCCAGGCTGATGCCCGCCCGCTCCAGCAACGGCGGGTCGGCGGGCCGCACCCGGCGGCCCAGCGCGTGCACGCGGGCCGTCAGCTCCTCGAACGCGAACGGCTTGGGCAGGTAGTCGTCGGCGCCGAGGGACAGGCCCGCCACCCGTGAGCGCACGTCGCCCGACGCGGTGAGCATGATGATCCGCACGAGTGCCCCCTCGGCGACCACGGCCTTGCACACGTCGTCACCGTGCACGCCCGGCAGGTCCCGGTCCAGGACGAGCACGTCGTACTCGTGGAGCCGCAGCCGTTCCAGCGCGGCCTCCCCGTCGTAGGCGACGTCGACGGCGAACGCCTCCCCGCGCAGCCCCTCCGCGATCGAGTCGGCGAGCATCACCTCGTCCTCGACGACCAACACCCGCAAGACGCCCCCCTTGCCCCGAATCGCGTCAGCGTTTCACAGACGGCATAACGCGGGCGTAACCGAATTCGGTGACGGCAAGGTTATCGGCCGATCGCTGGACTGCTCCCACCGTGCCGGGAATCTCCCGGCCCCGGAACGGGGGACCGTCCATGCTCATCTCACCTGGCGGAGTCCGGACCCTGCCCGCCACGCCCGAAGGGAGCGGGCCGCGCGACCGGCTCCGCGCCCTCGGCGGCCACCGGCCGTTCGTCGTCGTGATCGTCCTGGCGGCGGGGCTCCGTGCCCTCGTCATGCTCGGCTACGACACCGCCCAGCTCTACTGGTACGACTCCTTCACCTACCTGAACACGGCCGTCCACCTGGCACCCTCCGGCGCGTTCCACCCGGCCGGGTACCCCTTCCTGCTGCGGCTGCTGCTGCCCTTCCACAGCGTGGAACTCGTCGCGGGCGTCCAGCACGCCATGGGCCTCGGCACGGGCCTGATGATCTATCTGGTGCTGCGCCGCCACTCGCTTCCCTGGTGGGGAGCGACCCTGGCGACCCTGCCCGTGCTGTTCAACCCCGCCTTCCTCAGGCTCGAACACGCCGTGCTCTCCGACACCCAGCTCATCTTCCTCATCACCGGCGCCCTGACGGTGCTGATGTGGCGGGCCGTGCCGTCGGCGCGGGCGGTCGCCGTGACGGGCCTGCTGCTGGCGCTGGCCGGGCTCACCCGCACGGTCGCGGTGCCACTGCTGGGGCTGGTCCTGCTCCACCTGCTCCTGCGACGGGCCGGCCGGCGGCGAGTGGTGGCACTGGCCGTCGCCGGGCTGCTGCCGCTGGCCGCGTACGGGGCCTGGTACCAGCAGCACCACGGGCGGTTCGCGCTCAGCGGTTCCGACGGCGTGGCGCTGTGGGCCCGCACGATGACGTTCGCCGACTGCTCGGTGATCAGGCCACCGGCCCGGGAGGCGGTTCTCTGCCCGAACGGCACCGTCGTCGACGCCGCCTCCGAGTACGTATGGGCTCCCGGTGCCTCGCTCAACAGGTTGCCGGGGGGCCGGTTCGCCCACAACGACCTGGCCAGGTCCTTCGCGCTGCGCGCCATCGCCGCGCAGCCGCTGGACTACCTCCGCGAGGTCGCCCGCGACACCGCGCTCACCTTCGCGCCGACCCCGGTCCGCCACCCCCTGCGTGTCTCCCCCGCCCTGACGTTCCCCGTCGGCTCCTGGCCGCTGCCCGCCTTCCCGCTGATCGACCAGGTGCGTCGCGAGTACGACGGCGACATCCGGGGGATGTCGTCGGTCGAGCCTTACGCGAGCCTCCTGGGCTCGTACGCCTACCCCGGCGTCCTGCACGGCCCGCTGCTCGGCGCGCTCCTGCTGCTCGGCGGCCTCGGAGCCGTCGGGCGACGGCGCCCGGCCCTGCTGCCGTGGGCGGCGGCCGTCTTCCTGCTGCTCGCCCCGGTCGCCGTGCTGGACTTCGACCACCGCTACGTGCTGCCCTCGATCCCCCTGGCCTGCCTCGCGGCGGCCCTGGCCGTGGCGGGCCTCAGCCGCCGAGCTCGCGCTTGCGCCGCAGCAGGGCGGCCCGGTCGGCACGGGCCCTGAGCAGGAGGGTCACCGCGAGCACGGCCAGCGTCGCGGCGACGGCGACCCCCGCCGTACCCGCCCAGGTGCCCCTGGTGGCCGCGACCGCGGCCGTCCCCGCCGTCAGCAGGCCCGTCGCGGCCACCGCCAGCCAGGCGGCGATCACCCGGTCCAGAGCGAACAACGGCGTCCTGCGGGTCAGCGCCCAGGCCCCGTAACCGGCCCAGGCAAGGCCGAGCGCGACCAGCGCGCCGAAGGCCAGGTGCGTACGGCCCGGCAGGGCGGGCTCGGTGGCCCACAGCAGGCCGATGAACAGCGCCCCGCCCAGGCCGCCGAGCAGTGCCACGACGTTGCCGATCCGGCGGCGCAGCGACAGCGGGCCCGACAGCCTGCCGATCATGTCATCGGGGTTCATCTTTGGTATCCCCTCTCCGTGAGCTGGTCGCGCAGCATGCGCCGCGCGCGGGACAGGCGCGACTTGACCGTGCCGGCGGGGACGGCGCAGATCTGCGCGCAGTCCTCCAGGGAGAGGTCCTGCAGGTAGAACAGCACGAGGACCTCCCGCTCCCTGACCGGCAGCCCCGACAGGCCCGCGAGCAGGCCGGCGCGGTCCACGAGGGCGTCGGCGGGGTCGGCGGACACCCGCTCCTCCTCCGCCGGGACCTCGGGCCTGGCGTACTCCTCGCGGAGCCGGTCGGCCACCGCGCGCCTGGCGATCGTGAAGAGCCAGGGCGCGAACCTGCCGGGCTCCTTCAGGCGCGGCAGCCCGCGCACCACGGCCACCCAGACCTCCTGGGCCACGTCGTCGGCCCGCGAGGGCCCCAGCATGCGCCGTACGTAGTTCCACACCGGGTCGTGCCAGGTCCTCACCAGCTCGGCGAACGCCTCGCGCTCACCGAGCCGGCACCGGACCACCAGCAGTTCGTCAGTCACCCTGTCCTCCTCGCTCAGGACAGTCGGGAAACGGGCCCCGCGGGTTCACGCCTCTTCCGCCGGTCTTCCCACCGATCCTCCGAGCGAGCCCTTCACCGGCCCTCCAGCGAGATCCTCCAGCCGGGCTTTCCGCCGGGTTCTCCGGCCAGGCTTCTCCGGCCGGGCGCGGGAGCGGGCCCGCCGCGTCCGTCAAGGGCTGCCGTAGTACTTCCTCCCCGGTGCGGGACGCCCACCGTACAGCTCGGACAGCGTCACGAACCGGTAGCCCCTGGTGGCGAACTCGTCCAGCAGCCGGGGAACGGCCTGGACCGTGGAACGGTGGATGTCGTGCATCAGCACGATGGAACCCGGCCCGGCCTCGGTCGCGCGCCGGGCGACGACCGAGGGGTCCTGGTCACGCCAGTCGAGCGTGTCGACGTCCCACAGGATCTGGGCGAGCCCCAGCTGGCGGCTCTCGGCGGCGACCCTGGAGTCGGTCAGCCCGTACGGCGGGCGCATGAGGATCATCGTGACCCCGGTCGCCCGCTTGACGAGCCACTGGGTACGGCCCAGTTCCTCCCTGATCGCGGCCTGTGACAGCAGGGGCAGCTGCGGGTGGTCCCAGGTGTGGTTGCCCAGCTCGTGCCCCTCGGCCACCATCCTGCGCAGGGTGCTCTCGCCGTTCCCGAAGGCCATGCGCCCGACGACGAAGAAGGTCGCCCTGGCCCGGTGCCCGGCGAGGATGTCGAGCAACGGCTCGGTGTAGGCACCCGGCCCGTCGTCGAAGGTCAGCGCCACGCACCTGATCCGCTCGCAGTCGATCCGGCGCGCCCGGGGGGAGACGGGAAGGTCGTCCCGCGCCCAGTGCGACCGTACCGCGCCGGGTCCGAGCCCGGGGGCGACCGCAGGGGCGGGGGCGGGCCGCGCGGGGGCGTACGACGAGGGTTCACCGCCGGGGGGAGCGCCGGCCGCGGCCACGGACCCGTCAGGCGCGGCGGGCACGGGCCGGCCACCCGCGCCGGGCACGGCATCCGCACCGGGCACAGCGTCCGTACCGGGGGCGGCAGGCACGTCGGGGAGAGGGGACGCCTCAGGGACGCGGCCGCCGGTCGCCGCGGGTTTCTCGAATTCCTCGAATTCCTCGAACCCGGCGGACCCCGCGAGGACGGCGGGTGTCACGGTCGCCGGTTCCACCGATCCCACCAGGGCGATCGGGGAGGTGCAGCCCCAGATCGCGAACAGCGACGCCACCGGCACGACCCACACCCGCCACACCCGCATGCTTCCCCCCGAAAGCGCCGCGGGGACGGCGAGCGGCCCGGCCGGGTCCCCCCGCAAGATCATGACCGGGTATTCCACCAGGATGGGACATCAACGGCCGATTGCCCGTACCGACGCGCCACTTCACGCCACATCCGGCGAGATGCGCACCCTGGTGACCATGTCTCATCCGATGCGGCCAGTTAAAGCTTTAAAGCTCCCAAACCAGGCGGGCGATTCGGCGGCGTCCCCCGGAGACAGGAGGTCGGTGACGTCCCTCAAAGAGGAGTGACGTCCCTCGAAGACGAAGGGGACGGTCGCGGGTCACACGTCCCCTCAGGAGCGCCAGGAGCGTCAGGAGCGGTCGGGCGTCTCCCGGGGTTCGGTCACGACCATCATGAACCGCAGCGGTGTGTCCCCCTCGTTGGCGTACCTGTGCGGCCGGTCGGCGCTGAACACGACCGCGTCGCCCGCCTCCGCGAGGTGGCTCTTGCCGTACACGGAAAGGGTGAGACACCCCTCGAGGACGGTCAGCATCTCGCGCGTGCCCGGGGGGTGGGCGTCGCCGTCGTGATGGTCACCGGGGGCCAGCCGCCAGTCCCACAGTTCCAGGATGGCGGGCGCGTCGGTGCCGACCAGCAGCCGCGCGGTGCTGGACTTCCCGTGCGGGAAGGTGACGACGTCGGCACCGCTGACCACCCGTACCACGGGCGTGTCGGAGACCTCCACCATCCGCGCGACGGTCACCCCGAGCGCGTCGGCGATGCGGGTGAGCGTGCTGATGCTCGGGTTCGTCCTGCCCTGCTCGACCTGGACGAGCATGCCCCGGCTCACTCCCGAGCGCGCGGCGAGCTCGTCGAGGGTCATCTGCCGGTGCGCCCGCTGTGCCCGCACGTTGTTGGCGACCGCGGCGGTGATCGTCTCTGGATCCATGAGTTCAGTCTAGTGAACTCGTTTTGCACTCCATTGCACTTCATATATTGTCCTACCAGTGCAGTCTATTGAACCGAGGTGGAACGTGACGGCTGTGGTGCTGGCGACCGCCTGCGCGCTGGTGTACGGCACGGCGGACTTCCTCGGCGGTCTGGCCACCCGCCGGTCGCGGGTGCTCGCGGTGGTGGTCCTCTCGCAGGTCGCCGGACTGGTCGTGATCGCCGCGCTGCTGCCGTTCCTGCCGGAGAGACCCACGGCCGCGGCCCTCGCCTGGGGCGCGGTCTCCGGGCTCTGCGGCACGGCGGGGATCGTGCTGTTCTACCGGGCGCTGGCCACCGGCGTGATGTCGGTGGTCGCGCCGATCACCGCGACCGTCTCGGCGGCGCTGCCCGTGCTGTTCGGGCTGGCCGTCGGGGAGCGCCCCGAGCCGGTCGCGCTGGGCGGGGTGGTCCTCGCGCTGCTGGCGGTCCTGCTGGTGAGCCGCGGCTCCTCGGACAGGAAGGTCACCCGGGGGTACGGCCCGATCCTGGCCTCGCTCGCCGCGGGCGCGGGTTTCGGCGGCTTCTTCGTCATCATCGCCCAGGCTCCGGTGGACGGCGGCATGTGGCCACTGCTCGGAGCGCGCCTGACCTCGGTCGCCTTCATCGCCCTGCTGGCCCTGACCACGGGCCGGGCCCTGCGCCCCGGGCCCGGCACGCTGCGCGTCATCTTCGCGGCCGGTGTGCTCGACATGGCCGCCAACGTGCTCTTCATGCTCGCCCAGCAGCGCGGCATGCTCAGCCTCGTCGCCGTCCTGGTCTCGCTCTATCCGGCGAGCACCCTGCTGCTCGCCCGTCATTTCCTGGGGGAAAGGCTCAACACGGTGCAGGTGGTGGGAATCGGCTTCACTCTCGCCGCGGTCGCGCTGATCGCGTCCGGTTGACACGATGTCGCCGGCTGACTCTGTTGTGTTGGGGGCGGACGCTTGTTACGGTCATCCCCGTGCAGCCCGAGCGGGCGTTCCTCGACTCCGGCGGGCCGTTCGCGCACACCGCTGTCGCGTACGGTTCCGATTCCGGTTTCCTGAGCCTCGTCCAGCCCCTGATCGCCGGCGCCCTCCGCGAGGGCCGGCGGATCCTGGTCGTCGCGGGCGAGCGCGGGCTCGACCTGATCGGTGACGCCTTCGGCACGGACGCCCGCCTCATCGACCGCCGCCTCGCCGGGAAGTGGTACGCCCACCCGACGCGGACCCTCGCCGCCTTCCACGACTACATCCGGCAGCGGGAGCGGCCGCTGGTCCTCGGGGAGCCGGTGTGGTCGGGCTGGACCGAGCGGCAGGCCCGCGAGTGGATCCGCTACGAGTCGGTGCTCAACGCCGCCTTCGCCGGGATCCCGGCCAGCCTGTGGTGCCTGTACGACGAGACGCTGGCGCTCGACCACGTCCCGCGCACCCACCCCACGGAGCTGAGCGGCGCCGGCCTGCGGCGGAGCGACCGCTACGTCTCCCCGGAGCGGTTCGCGCTGCCGGGAGACGACCTCCCCCTCCCCGACCCGCCCCCGTCCGCGGTGGTCACCGACTTCACCCTGGAGGAGCTGGGACGGCTGCGCGCGCTCGTCACCGACCACGCGCACCGGGTGGGCATGCGGCGCGACCTGGTCGCCTCGCTCGTGCTGAGCGTCTCGGAGATGGCGGCCAACAGCGTGGAGCACGGGGCGGGACACGGCCGGGCGACCATCTGGGCGGCCGGCGGCGAGATCGTGTGCGAGATCGCCGACTCCGGCGGCGGCGACCTGGACGTCCCGCTGCCCGGTTACCTCCCGCCCGAGCCCGGGTCGCCGCGCGGGTACGGGCTCTGGATCAGCCGCCAGCTCTGTGACCTGGTGCAGGTACGCGGCGTGGACGGCGAGCTGAGGGTCAGGCTCCACATGACGCTGGAGTGACCGTCCCCCCGCCGGGACGGGAATGTCCGCCGCTCGCGCGCGTACGGTCCGCGCGCGAGGCCGTCCCCGCCGGCGGGGAGACCCCTGGTGCGCGTACGGCCCGCGCCCGAAGCGGGCGCGGGCCGTACGCGAAGCGGGAAAGACGGGGGCAGGAGCCGGAAGGCGGGAGAGGGAAGGGGGTCAGGCGGCCTGGACCTCCTCGGACACGCGGAGGCCACCCTCCTCGCGGGCGTAGTCCTCGAGCATGGTGCGGAGCTGGCGCCGGCCCCGGTGGAGGCGGGACATGACCGTGCCGATGGGGGTGCCCATCCGCTCGGCGATCTCCTTGTAGGCGAAGCCCTCGACGTCCGCCAGGTAGACGGCGACCCGGAAGTCCTCGGGCAGGGCGCGCAGGGCGTTCATGACCGCACTGTCGGGCAGCTGCTCCAGCGCCTCGGTCTCGGCGGACTTGAGACCGCTGGACATGTGGGACTCGGCGGCGGCGAGCTGCCAGTCCTCGATCTCCTCGGTGGCCGAGAGCTTGGGCGAGCGCTGCTTCTTGCGGTAGTCGTTGATGAAGTTGTTGGTCAGGATGCGGTGCAGCCACGCCTTGAGGTTGGTGCCCTCACGGAACTGGTGATACGAGGTGAAGGCCTTGGTGACGGTCTCCTGGACCAGGTCCTCGGCGTCGGCGGTGTTGCGGGTCAGACGCATCGCGGACGCGTAAAGCTGGCTGGTGACCGGTACGACGTCACGCTCGAACCAATCCTGGCGCTGCTCTTCCGTCATCGTGATCATTGGACCCCCCTCGTGCTCTTCCCCCCACTACCGCCCGGCAAAGGTACGACGCACCCTTTCTGACGGCGTACTTGATGCTCGCAGGCACCTTGTAAGGGGGCCGTTAAAAGCTCTACGTGGTCAGGGGACTGATCTGTGGCTGCGCCAACGGCGGGTGCGACACGCTCTACAGCCGGACAAGTCTCAGTATCGTAACATCGTTCCCCAGATTCGGTAGAAGGTGTGTCCATCATCACATATGCCCAGGTAGCGGCACCTTTGGGGTTGGGAAAAACGCCGCTCGCCACCCCCCCGAAACCCGTCGCCGGATGGCCCGAGACCGCCGCCAGGTCGGGGCCCGCGCCCTGAGAAACTCCGACACCCATCTCCACGTCTCCCCGCTTCCCACGTGTCGGGAACTTAATCTCCTTCTCAAGAGACGGGCCGGCACCCGTGTACGGTTCACCCGGGCGCCACCACCCGGCCCCCTTCCCCCTACCGCCCGGTAAGACGGCTCCCCACTCCCCCTGACACCCGGTAGACGGCTTCCCGCGGCCTCCCACGGCACGCCAGACGGCTGGAGCGGCCCGCCGGTCAGGTCGCGCGGTCCTTCGACGGCGCGGCCGCGACAAGCGACGCCTGTCGCGGCTCGCGGGCTCACCGGTGCCTGTCGCGGCTCGCGGGCCCGCCGGTGATCACGCAGTGGGCAGGGATACGGGTGAAGGGTGCCGAGCGGATCCGGCGGAGGTCAGGCGGCCTTCGCCGGGTCGACCTCGAAGAACTTCGCCACGTCGTCGAGGATGGAGTGCGCCCCCTGGATGCCGACGGCGGTCATCCAGGTGGTGTCGTTGACGTCGTGCTTGACGCCCTTGAGCCTGCCCCACAGCGGGTTGGCCTCGAACTTCTCCTTGCCCGAGTCGACCGCCGGGTCCTCGTAGGCCGAGACGAAGATGTGCTCGGCGTCCAGCTGGGAGATGTTCTCCTGGCTGATCGGGACCATGACGGTGTCGGTCACGGTCGGCTGGTCCTCGGGACGCGGGAAACCGACGTCCTTCAGCACCAGGCCCGAATAGGAGTTCTCCACGTACAGGCGGACGGTCGGCTCGCCCGCGAACCGGGCGACGGAGACGGTGGGCAGCTCGCCGTCCTTGGCCTTGATGGACTCGCCGATCTTGGCGGCGCGGTCCTGGTACTCCTTGAGCTTCCGCTCGGCGAGGTCCTCCTTGCCCAGGGCCTCGCCCACGAGCTTGAGGTTATCCTTCCAGATGGCCCCGGTGGTCTCGCTGAAGACCGTCGGCGCGATCTGCGACAGCTTGTCGTACAGCGCCTCGTGGCGGATCTTGGCGGAGACGATCAGGTCGGGCTTGAGCGCGACGATCCGCTCCAGGCTCGGCTGCTCCAGGGTCCCGACCGATGTGGCGTCCTTGGCGTGACCGAGGACAGGGGCCAGATACTCGGGAAGCTTGTCCTTCAGCGTCCGGTAACTGGTGAAGCCCACGACGTCGGTCTCCAGGGTCAGCACCGCGTCGACGAAGCTCTGGTCGAGGGCCACGACCCGCTTGGGCTGGGCCGGGATCTCGGTCTCTCCCATGACGTGCTTCACCGTCCGGGGGAACGCCGCAGCGTCGCTCACCGCGGGAGCCGCGGACGCGCCCGCGGTGCCGGAGGTCTCCCCGGCGGTACCGGAGGTGCTCGAACCGCAGGCGGCGAGACCGCCGGACAGCACCACTCCCGCCACCCCGAGGGCCAGGGCGCGCAACGCTCTCATCTTCATGGATCCTCTCACCAAATTAAGGCCAACCTTATTTAGCTTAGCTATACCTAAACTGACATACTCATCCCGGGTCCAGCGAGAAAAGAGGAGGTCAGGTGATCAACGCGGTGGCCGTCTCGCGGCCCGCCCCCGGCACGGGTCTCAGAAAGACCTACCGACGCCGCCTTTTCGTCCTGGCCGGATTGCTCGTCGTCCTCGTGGTGGCGGTCGCGCTGAGCCTCGCGTTCGGTGCCAAACCGGTCCCTCCCGGCGACGTCTGGCACGCGCTCACCGGCCCCACCGGCACCGAGAACGACGTCGTCGTCCGATCGCTGCGGATCCCCAGGACCGTCATCGGCGTCATGGCCGGGATCGCCCTCGGCGTCGCGGGCGCCCTCATGCAGGGCCACACCCGCAACCCGCTGGCCGACCCGGGACTGCTCGGCGTCACCCAGGGGGCGGCGTTCGCGATGGTCCTCAGCATCATCGTCCTGGGCGTCACCACCCCGTACGGCTACATCTGGTTCGGTCTCGCCGGGGCCCTCCTCGCCAGCGCGGGGGTGTTCGCCCTCGGCATGGCCGGCGGCGGGGGCGGCCCCACCCCGGTGACCCTGGCCCTCGCGGGCACCGCGGTCAGCGCGTTCCTGTACGGGCTCACCTCGGCGCTGGTCCTCCTGGACGAGCAGGCCATGGACGTCTTCCGCTTCTGGCAGTCGGGCTCCATCGCGGCCAGGGGCGCGGACGTGGCCTGGCAGGTGCTCCCCTTCATCGCCGCCGGCCTGGTCCTGGCCCTGGTCAACGCGCCCGGCCTGAACGCTCTCTCCCTCGGCGAGGACGTCGCCCGCGCGCTCGGCCAGAACATCACCCTGACCCGCGCCGTCGGCATCGCCGCCATCACCCTGCTCAGCGGCGCCTCCGTGGCGGCCTGCGGCGCGCTGGCCTTCATCGGCCTGGTCGTGCCGCACCTGACCCGGCCGTTCTCGGGCCCCGACCACCGCTGGCTGCTGCCGTACTCGGGCCTGGCGGGCGCCGCAGCCCTGCTCCTCGCCGACGTCATCGGCCGCGTGGTGGCCTTCCCCGGGGAGCTGGAGGTGGGCGTGGTCCTCGCCCTCGCCGGGGCGCCGTTCTTCATCGTCCTGGTACGGCGCAGGAAGCCGGTGCGGCTGTGACCACCTCCACCGCGCCCTCGTCGAGACCGTCCGCCGAAAGGCGGGCGCTGCGCGTCGGCCCCGCCTCCTGGCCGCTCCGGCCGCGCTCCACCGTCGCGGCGCTGGTCCTGCTGGCCACCACGGCGCTGTTCATGGCACTCGACATGCGGCTCGGCGACATCCCGATGAGCGTCCTCGACGTCCTTCGCGCGCTCACCGGCGACGGGCCCGACCATTTCGTGATCATGGAGCTCCGGCTCCCCCGCGCGCTGACCGGCGCCCTCGTCGGCGCGGCGCTCGCCCTGGCCGGGGCGATCACCCAGGCCATCGCCCGCAACCCGCTGGCCAGCCCCGACATCCTGGGCGTCACCACCGGCGCCAGCGTGACCGTGGTCGCGGTCATCGTGGCGGCGGGAAACACCTGGGGCGGCACCAGCGGCGCCCTCGCCGAGGTGGGCGTCCCCCTCGTGGCCCTGCTGGGCGGCCTGGCCGGCGCGCTCGCCGTCTACCTGCTGGCCTGGCGCAACGGCCTGGACGGCTACCGGCTGGTCCTGGTCGGCATCGGCGTCTCGGCCGTCTGCACCAACCTCAAGTACTGGCTGCTGACCGTCGGCGACGTCAACGACAGCAGCCGGGCCCTGGTCTGGATCAGCGGCTCGCTGCACGGCCGGGGCTGGGAGCACGTGGTGCCGGTCGCGATCGCGCTCGCCGTCCTCGTCCCGGCGACACTGCTCGGCACCCGCTCGCTGAGCGCGCTGCGCTTCGGCGACGACACCGTGACCGGCCTGGGCGTACGGATGAACCTCGCCAGGGGCGTGCTCATCCTCGCGGCCGTGCTGCTCGCGGCGACGGCGACCGCCTCTGCCGGGCCGATCGCGTTCGTCGCCCTGGCCGCCCCGCAGATCGCACTGCGCCTGGCGGGAGTGGCGCAGCCGCCGCTGGTCGTCTCGGCCCTCGCGGGCGCGGCCCTCACCACCGGCGCCGACCTGGTCTCCCGGACCGCGTTCACCCCGATCGAGCTGCCGGTGGGCGTGGTCACCGCGGTCCTCGGCGCCCCGTACCTGATCTATCTCCTCATCCGTGCACGCAGAGAGGCCCGCCAGTGAGGCTGCAAGCCGTCGACGTCAAACTGGGCTACGGGGATCGCGTGGTCGTCGACGGTCTCGACCTCGGGATCGAGGCCGGGACGGTCACCACGATCATCGGACCGAACGGGTGCGGCAAGTCCACGCTCCTGCGCGCCCTGGGGCGGCTGCTCAAGCCCTCGGGCGGCGAGGTGCTGCTCGACGGCAAGCGCATCGACAGGATGCCCTCCAAGGAGGTCGCCAGGGTCCTGGGCGTGCTGCCGCAGGCGCCGTCGGCACCCGAGGGACTGACCGTCGCCGACCTGGTCGCCAGGGGGCGGCACCCGCACCAGACCTGGTACCGCCAGTGGTCCTCCGACGACGAGTCCGCGGTCGGCGAGGCCCTGGCCATGACCGGTCTGCTCGACCTGGGCGACCGCCCGCTGGACGAGCTGTCCGGCGGGCAGCGGCAGCGGGCGTGGATCTCCATGGCCCTCGCCCAGGGCACCGACCTGCTGCTCCTCGACGAGCCGACGACCTTCCTCGACCTGGCCCACCAGATCGAGGTCCTGGAGCTGGTGCGCAGGCTCCACGGGGAGCTGGACCGCACCGTGGTGATGGTCCTGCACGACCTCAACCTCGCCGCCCGCTACGCCGGCCGCCTGGTGGCCATGCGGGACGGCAAGGTCGTCGCCGCCGGCCCTCCGGCCGAGGTGCTCACCGAGGCCCTGCTGGCGGAGGTCTTCGAACTGGACGCGAAGGTCATCGAGGATCCGGTGGCCGGCACCCCGCTGGTCATCCCCATCGGCCCGCTGTCCCGGCAGCCCTCGCGCTGACCGTCCGCACCGGTCCGGGCGGCATCCGCCCGAGGGCGTCCGCCGGGGCGGGACCCGCCCGTACCGCCCGCGACGCCCCGAACCGACGGCGGGACGGGCGGGCGGAACGGGCGGCGCGGGCTCAGTCTCCGAGGAGCGCGTCCACGAAGACCTCGGGGTCGAACGGCGCCAGGTCGTCGGGTCCCTCGCCGAGGCCCACCAGCTTGACCGGGACGCCCAGCTCGCGCTGGACGGAGATGATGATGCCGCCCTTGGCGGTGCCGTCGAGCTTGGTCAGGGCGATACCGGTGATGTTGACGACCTCGGCGAACACCTGGGCCTGGCGCATCCCGTTCTGGCCCGTGGTGGCGTCGAGGACGAGCAGGACCTCGTCGACCGTGGCCTTCTTCTCGATGACACGCTTGACCTTGCCGAGCTCGTCCATCAGGCCGGTCTTGGTGTGCAGCCGCCCCGCGGTGTCGACGATCACCACGTCGGCCTTCTCCCTGATGCCCTCGGCCACGGCGTCGAAGGCCACCGAGGCGGGGTCGCCGCCCTCGGGACCGCGTACGACCGCGGCCCCGACGCGATCTCCCCAGGTCTGCAGCTGGTCGGCGGCCGCGGCGCGGAAGGTGTCGGCGGCGCCCAGCACGACCTTGCCGCCGTCACCGATGAGGACCCGTGCCAGCTTGCCGGTGGTGGTGGTCTTGCCGGTGCCGTTGACGCCGACCACGAGGACCACCGCGGGACGCTCGCCGTGCGGCGTGGTGTGCAGCGTACGGTCCAGGTCGACGCCGATCTGGGCGAGCAGCTGCTCCCTGAGCAGGACACGCGCCTCCTCGGGCGTCCTGCTGCCCAGCACCTTCACCCGGGTGCGCAGCTCCTCGACCATCGCCCGGGTCGGCGTGACACCGACGTCGGCGGTGATCAGGGTCTCCTCGATCTCGTCCCAGGCGTCGTCGTCCAGACGGTCGCGGGAGAGCAGCTCCAGGAGCCCCTTGCCCAGCGTGCTCTGTGACCGGGCCAGGCGGGCGCGGAGTCGCACCATCCGTCCGGCGGACGGCGGCGGAACCTCGATCACCGGTGCGACGACGGTGACCTCCGCCGGCTCCACCGGCTTGGCCGGCGGCGGCACGGTGGTCGTCGACGCGTCGTCGTCCACGACCGTGCCCCGGCCCGGGGCCTGCGCCTCCTTGGGGATCGACGGCGCCTGTGGCGGTTCGACCCGCGGCGGCGCGGTCTTGCCCCCCGACCTGAACAGCAGGAGCATGCCGCCCGCCGCCAACAGGGCGATGACGACGATGATCGCGATTATGCCGAGATAGGCTTCCACAAGAGCACAGTTTTCCAGACGCCCCGGGATGCTCCGACACCCCGGTGCTCCGGACCGGTTCGCGGTCTTTCACCGGCGGCCACCATTCGGCCTCGCGAACCCTCGCTCCCCGAGGAACCGCCCCCCTTCGATCCCTCGCCCCCCGAAGAGCCGTCCCCCCTTCGACCCCGCGCTCCCCGAAGAGCCGTTCCCCCTTCGACCTCGCGAACCCGCGGTCTCCCGCTCCCCCGAGGATCCGCCTCCCCGGGTAGCGGCTCGGATCCCGGATCCTCCGCGAGGTCCCCGGCCCTCCGAGATCCCCGGTCCCCCGACGGCTCAGACGGACTCGTGTTCCCTCAGGCGCTGGCTGATGACCTGGGTGACGCCGTCCCCGCGCATCGACACGCCGTACAGCGCGTCGGCGATCTCCATGGTGCGCTTCTGGTGGGTGATGATGATGATCTGCGAGGTCTGCCGGAGCTCCTCGAAGAGGGTGAGCAGGCGCTGGGTGTTGGTGTCGTCCAGCGCGGCCTCGACCTCGTCCATCACGTAGAACGGCGAGGGGCGCGCCTTGAAGATGGACACGAGGAACGCCACCGCGGTCAGCGACCGCTCGCCGCCCGACAGCAGCGACAGGCGCTTGACCTTCTTGCCCGGCGGCCGGGCCTCGACCTCGACGCCGGTGGTCAGCATGTTCTCCGGGTCGGTGAGCAGCAGCCTGCCCTCGCCGCCGGGGAACACCCGCGTGAAGATCGTCTCGAACTCGCGGGCCACGTCCGCGAAGGCGGCGCCGAAGACCTGCTCGACCCGGTCGTCGACCTCCTTGACCACCAGCAGCAGGTCACGGCGGGTCTTCTTGAGGTCCTCCAGCTGCGAGGTGAGGAACGAGTGCCGCTCCTCGAGCGCCGCGAACTCCTCGAGCGCGAGCGGGTTGACCTTGCCGAGCTGGGCCATCTGGCGGTCGGCCGCCCTGGCCCGCTTGAGCTGCTCGTCGCGGTCGTAGGGGACGGGGTCTCCGTCGGCCGTCGGGATCGGCTCGCCGGGGCCGTACTCGGCGATGAGGGTGTCGGCCTCGACGCCGTACTCCTCCACCGCCCGGCCCTCCAGCTGCTCCAGCCGGAGCCGCTGCTCGGTGCGGGCCACCTCGCTGCCGTGCGCCCGGTTGACCAGCTTGTCCAGCTCGCCGGAGAGCTCCCGGACACGGATCCTGACGGCCTTGAGAGAGGCGTCGATCTGCCCGCGCGCCCGGTCGGCCTCGTCGCGCTCGCCGGCGGCGGCCCCCAGGGAGGTCTCCAGCGCGCGCAGCACCAGCTCGGCGCCCTGGACGACCGCCTGGGCCGTCCGGGCCTGCCTGCGCCGCCACTCGCGGCGCTCGGCCGCCCTGGAGCGCTCCTCGCGCTCGCGCTCGGCGGCGCGCGTCAGCTCGTCGGCCCGGCCCTCGATGCCCCTGACCCGCTCCTCCGCCGTCCGTACGGCGAGGCGGACCTCCATCTCGTCCTGCCTGGCCGTCGCGCAGATCTCGGCGAGCTCGTCGCGGAGGTCGGTGGTGGGCTCGGTCTCCAGCTCCTCGGCGCCGACGGCCGCGGCGAGCCGCTCCTCCAGCTCGGCGAGGCCGGCCGCGTCGCGGTCGCGCGCCTCCTCCGCGGCCCGTACGCCCCTGGCCAGGCGCTCGCACTCGTCGCGGGCCGCCTTGGCGGCGGCGCCCAGCCGGGCGAGCCGCTTGGCCACCGCGGCGACCTGCTGGTCGGCGTCACGCTGCCTGGCCCTGACCCGGTCCAGGGCGGCCTGTGCCGCGTTGACCCCGGCCTGCGCGTTCTGCACCCCCGTCTGTGCCTCGGCGACCCGCGCCTGGGCGGCCTCGACCGCGAGCTGCGCCTCCGCCTCGGCCTCGGCGGTCTCCTCCAGCTCCGTTCCCGCCAGCTCGGCGGCGACCCTGGCCTCGGCCAGGTCGGAGGCGGCCTCGTCGAGGGCGGCCCGCATCTGGAGCGCGGAGGTGCCGCCCGCCGAGCCTCCCTTGGCGGTGTGGGTGCCCAGAAGGTCGCCGGACCGGGTGACGGCCCGCAGCGCCGGGCGCTGCTCGACCGCCTTCCTCGCGGTCGCGAGATCGTCCACGACCAGCACGTTCGCGAGCAGGTGGGTGGCGGCGGCCCGCAGCTCGGCGGAGACCGTGACCAGGTCGATCGCCCACTCGGCTCCGGCCAGCGGCACCGGGCCGGGCGAGCCCGCCCCCGCCTCGGCCGAGGCGATGACGAGGGTGGCGTGGCCCCCGTCATGGCCCCTGAGGAACTCGATCGCGTCGGCGGCGCTCTGCAGCGACTCCACGGCGACGGCCTCCGCGGCGGCCCCGAGCACGGCCGCGACGGCCACCTCGGCACCGGGCCGCACGGACAGCATGGTCGCCACCGGGCCGAGCACCCCGGCCAGGTCGGCGGCGAGCAGCGCGGCGGCGCCGTCGGCGCCACCGGCCAGGCCCATCTCCAGCGCCTCGAACCTGGCCTCGAGAGCGGCCACCTGGCGCTGCGCCTGCTGGTCGGTCTTGCGGGCGGCGGCGAGGACGGCCCTGGCGGCGCCGAGCGCGGAGTTCGGGCCCGCGACGGCCGCCTTGGCCTCCTCGACCCCGGCCCTGGCCAGCTCGACGGACTCCCGGGCCTGCTCGACCGTCTCCAGGGCGATCTCCAGCTCCTCGGCGAGGGCGGGGTCGGCGGACGGCTCGGCACGCTCCTGGCCGTCGTGTTCGGCCTGGGCCTCCTCGGCGCGCTGCTCGGCCTCCTCCAGCGAACGCCGCAGCCTGCCGATCTCCTCCTCGGCGGCCCCCGCCCTGCTGCGCGCGGCGCCGGCCTGGCCCTTCAGCCTGGCCAGGCCCTCGCGCCGGTCCGCGGCGGCCCTCGCCTCCGCGGCCAGCCTCCGCTCCTCGGCGGCGAGCGCGGCCTCGGTCTCGGCGCGCCGGGCCACCGCTCCGGCGAGCGACTCCCGCTCCCCCTCGAGCAGCTCGGCCAGGACCCGCTCCTGTTCCCGGACCTCCTCGGCCTCGCGCTCGAAGTCCTCGGGGTCGCGTCCGCGCCGCTCCACGGCGGTGTCGGTGGCGTTCCGGTGCCGTTCGGCGGCGAGCCCGGCCAGGCCCCTGAGGCGTTCGCGGAGGGAGGAGAGGCGGAAGAACGCCTCCTGGGCGGCGGCCAGGCGCGGCTGGGCCTCGGCCTCGGCGGCCTCCAGCTCGGACTCGGCGACCTGGCCCTGCTCCAGCTCGACCTCCACCGCGGCGCGGCGGGTGAGGACGGCCGCCTCGTCGGCCATCTCCCGTTCCAGGGTGGTCCGCAGGGTGAGCACGTCGTCGGCGAGCAGCCGGAGCCTGGCGTCGCGCAGGTCGGCCTGGATGACGGCGGCCTTGCGGGCGATCTCGGCCTGGCGGCCCAGCGGTTTGAGCTGGCGGCGCAGCTCGGTGGTGAGGTCCTGCACCCGGGTCATGTTGGCCTGCATGGCGTCGAGCTTCCGCAGCGCCTTCTCCTTGCGCTTGCGGTGCTTCAGGACGCCCGCGGCCTCCTCGATGAACGCCCTGCGCTCCTCGGGCCCCGCGTGCAGCACCTGGTCGAGCTGGCCCTGCCCGACGATGACGTGCATCTCGCGGCCGATGCCGGAGTCGGACAGCAACTCCTGGATGTCGAGCAGGCGGCAGGTGTCGCCGTTGATGGCGTACTCGCTCTGGCCCGCCCGGAACATCAGGCGGCTGATCGTCACCTCGGTGTAGTCGATCGGGAGCATGCCGTCGGTGTTGTCGATGGTCAGCGTGACCTCGGCGCGTCCCAGCGGGGCCCGCGAGGAGGTGCCGGCGAAGATGACGTCCTCCATCTTGCCGCCGCGCAGCGACTTGGCGCTGTGCTCGCCCATCACCCAGGCCAGGGCGTCGACCACGTTGGACTTGCCGGAGCCGTTGGGGCCGACGACGGCGGTGATGCCCGGTTCGAACCGGAGCGTGGTGGCGGAGGCGAAGGATTTGAACCCGCGCAGGGTAAGGGTCTTGAGATACAACGAAACCCCCCATTCGCGGCGCGGCCGCTCCGGCCGGCGTGTCACACGCCGTGTCCCGGGCGCCGGTGAACGCGTCTTGCCTTGTCAGCCCACGGTCAGCCCACGGCTTCGGTCACGCGGGAAGACTACCGTTCTTCACCCGCGCCCGCCCGCGCACCGCCTATGGTGCCCTGCATGGACGCGGAACGCGGTGGGGGCGAGGCTCCATCACACCCATCGGGCGGCAGGGGTCACCTCAGGCGGCGCGCCTTCCTCGTGGGCGGCGGGCTGGCCGCGCTCGGCCTCGGTGGCGCCGCCCTGGCGGCCGGGCCGGAGGGCTTCCGGGACGCGTACGCCCAGATCGTCTGCGGCGCGGTCCCCGAGCCTCCGGTGACCTCGCCTGGAACGCTCCATCGGAGCCGGGTCGACCGGCGGCGCGTGATCGTCGGGATGCCGCCGGGGGCGGGGGACGGGCTCCCCGTGGTGATCATGCTTCACGGCGCCGCCGGTGACGCGCGCACGCCGTTCGGCGCCTACGCGATCGACCGCTATCTGGCCGCGGGCGGCGGGCGCTTCGCGGTGGCCTCCATCGACGACTGGCCCTCCGCCGACATCCCGGGCACGCTGCTGCCGTACCTGAACACGAACGGGCTGGACACCGCGAAGATCGGACTGATGGGCTGGTCCGCCGGCGGCGCCGGGGCACTGAGGCTGGCCGCGGAGCTGGGCCCCGAGCAGGTGGGGGCGGTCGTCGCGGCTTCGCCCGCGGTGAGCGCGGCTCAGGCGCCGCTGCGCGAGCTCGTGGACATCCCGGTCTGGCTGGGGTGCGGCGAGCGGGACGCGTGGGCCAGGCAGACCCAGACGATGCTGAAGGGCCTCAAGGCCCTGGGGGCCACGGCCGAAGGAGGGATTACCGAAGGGTGCCAGGACACGGCCTACCGCCGCAGGGTGTTACCCGAGCAGCTGGCCTTCCTGGCACGGCATATAGGACGCACGTGACGGCTGTGACAGCTGTGACGTGCGTATCGATATGACAAGGGACGCCCCTACGAGGCGTCCCTGGACAGTGTGTTCCGCCCCGGCCCCGTTAGGTGAGGGCCGGCTCGCGATCCTGCAGACGGTTGAACTCCTCGTCGCGGGTGCCGGCCGCGAGTTCGTCGTTCTGGGCCTGGAGCCGGGTGAGCTCTCCCTCGAGATCACGGATGCGCTGCTGGAGGCGACGCATTTCCGAGACCATACGAGGGTCGGGACCGCCGACGTGGCCGAGTAGAGCCTTCGCCATAGTAAAGGGTCCTCCACGCTGAGTGACCAGACTGGTTCGCGCACTTCTTTACCGCGGGAGGGGTGCGCGTGGTTCTTTATCAAGAGTCGCACCGGTGAGGGAGACGGTCAAGTTGAACGCTCCGGATGGATGCACCAGTAGGCACTCTCGACGGTCAACTATACCTTATTTTGGGCGGTTTGGGGAAGTGGTCAGCGCTCGACAAAACCATGGAGGCCGTCTTTGGTCTCGCTCCAGCGTTCGACGACCCCGTCGACCCGTCCGGGTGTGTTCCCGCCCCTGAGCAGGTCGAGCAGCATCGCGCACGACTTCTCCGGGCCCTGCGCGACCACCTCCACCCGGCCGTCGCCGGTGTTGCGCGCCCAGCCGGTCAGGCCGAGTTCGAGCGCCCTGGCACGCGTCCACCAGCGGAAACCCACGCCCTGCACGTGTCCCCTGACCCAGGCCGTCAGCCGTACGTCCGTCATGCCGCGCCCCCTTCCGGCCTGGGCTGGCAGCGGGGGCAGCTGTAAGAGGAACGGTTCATGAACGATTCGCGAACGATCGGGGTGCCGCACCGGGGGCAGGGTTCGTCGCGCCGGCCGTAAACCGCCAGGGAACGATCGAAGTAACCGCTCTCGCCATTGACATTCACGTAAAGACTGTCGAAGGATGTGCCGCCCTCGGACAGGGCGGCGGACATCACCTCCCGGGCCGCGGCCAGCAGCTCGGCCACCTTCGGCCGGGCCAGCGTCGCGGTGGGGCGGGCACCGTGCAGCCCGGCCCGCCAGAGGGCCTCGTCGGCGTAGATGTTGCCGACACCGCTGATCAGCGACTGGTCCAGGAGCGCCCGCTTGACCTCGGTCTGGCGGGCGCGCAGCCGGTGGGCGAAGCCGTCGTCGTCGAAGTTCTTCTCGAACGGGTCGGCCGCGATGTGGGCGATCGGCTCGGGCACCGAGCGGCCGCCGGCCTGCGTCATGCCGGTCACCAGCACGTGGCCGAAGGTCCGCTGGTCGACGAAGCGCAGCTCGGGACCGCCGTCGGTGAAGCCGATCCGGACCCGTAGGTGCCTCTCCGGCGGCGAGTCCGGCTCCACGACCAGCAGCTGGCCGCTCATCCCGAGGTGCGCCAGGATCGCGTCGGAGCCGCCCAGGGGCAGCCAGAGGTATTTGCCCCTGCGCTCGGCGGGACCGACCGTGCGGCCCTCCATGCGGGCGGAGAACTCCACGGCGCCGGGGACGTGCCGCCTGATCGCCCTCGGGTGGAGCACCTCGGCGCGGGCGACGACCCGGCCGGAGACCCACCGCTCCAGGCCGCGGCGTACCACCTCGACCTCCGGCAGCTCGGGCATGCGTCTCTCCTCGACGACTCGAACGACTCGACCGGCCGGTCAGCCGGCCTCGCGCCTCTCGCGGTCCTCGCGGATGCGGTTCCAGGCGGCCTCGGCGGCCTGCTGCTCGGCTTCCTTCTTCGAACGTCCGGACCCCGAGCCGTACGCCTCGCCGCCGACGCGGACGACCGCGGTGAAGGACTTGGCGTGGTCGGGACCGCTCTCCTCGACATGGTATTCGGGCACGCCGAGCGACTCGGACGCGGTGAGCTCCTGCAGGGAGGTCTTCCAGTCGAGCCCGGCGCCGAGCGAGGCGGACCGGGTGATGAGCGGGTCGAAGAGCAGGTGGACGACGCGGAACGCCTCGTCCAGGCCCCTGTTCACGTAGACCGCGCCGATGAGCGCCTCGAGGGTGTCGGCGAGGATCGAGGACTTGTCGCGGCCCCCCGTACCCTCCTCGCCCCGGCCCAGCCGCAGGAAGCGGCCCAGGCCCAGCGAGCGGGCCACGTCGGCGAGGGCGCGCATGTTGACCACCGCGGCCCTGAGCTTGGCCAGCTGCCCCTCGGGCAGGTCCGGGTGGTTGCGGTAGAGGGTGTCGGTGACGACCAGGCCGAGCACCGAGTCGCCGAGGAACTCCAGGCGCTCGTTGGTCGGCAGGCCGCCGTTCTCGTACGCGTAGGAGCGGTGCGTCAGCGCCCGCTCCAGGATGGCGACGTCAAGGCGCACCAGAAGGAGGCGCTCCAGCTCCTCCTTGACGAACTCGACGGCGACAGGCTTGACGCTCGTACCCACGGTTTCTCCTCGCACGTTCTCTCAGCGAATGCGCGATGGCGAAGGAAGGAACGAGAGGTGCCCGAAGATGTGGTGGGCGCCGGGAGGGCACGCGTTCTACCGCGAACCCCGGCGTCCACCACAACCGCGGGCGGACCGCCATCGCAGGGGGTGCAGACGGTGACGCCGGCCGGGGCCCGTGGAGGACCCGGCCGGCATCCGTCGGTCAGAATGCGATCAGGCGGAGGGCTCGATCACCTGACGGCGGTTGTAAGTGCCGCAGGTCGGACACGCCACGTGCGGACGCTTCGGCGAGCGGCACTGGGGGCAGCTCACGAGCGAAACCGCGGCGGCCTTCCACTGCGACCTGCGGGAGCGAGTATTGCTCCGCGACATCTTGCGCTTGGGGACAGCCACGTCAGCTCTCCTGATCGTTGTTATGTTCCGGAATCAGACCTTGCAGCTTCGCCCAGCGGGCGTCGATCACCTCGTGGCCGTGGCCAGGCTCGGCGTCCGCCAGCCTGACCCCGCACTCCACGCAGAGCCCGGTGCAGTCTTCGCTGCAGACCGGGCTCAGCGGCAGTGTGAGCACCACCGCGTCGCGAAACACGGGTTCGAGGTCGAGAAGCTCACCGTCGAGAAGCGAGTCACTCTCGGCAGCATCCTCTGCCGAGTAGAAGAACAGCTCCTGGAAGTCCACCTCGGTTCGTGAGATGACCGGTTCCAGGCAGCGTGCGCACTCCCCCCGCAGCGGGGCCTGCGCAGTGCCCGTGACGAGCACACCCTCCATGACCGCCTCAAGCCGGATGTCCAGCTCGACGTCGACGTCCTTGGGGACGCCGATCATGTCGACGCCGATGTCCGCCGGTGCCGGGAGAGCGAGATTCATCCTGCGCATCGACCCCGGTCGCCGCCCCAGGTCGTGGGTCGAGATCACCCATGGGGCTCGGGGGTCAAGGTGCTGAGTCATTCCGCTCTCATTAGGCATGGCGCATCATCGCCGTCGTGCAAGGCCGAAATAAGAGAATAGCAGGGCCTAGCCCCTGAGCCGTTCGACCAGGAGTTCCTGCACAAGATCAGGCACCAGGCCGGCCACGTTCCCGCCGTACTTGACGATCTCCTTGATGCGGCTGGACGACAGGAAGGAGACCTCGGGGCCGGTGGCCATGAAGAGGGTCTCCACCCCGGACATCCGGTAGTTGAGCTGCGCCATCTGGAGTTCGTAGTCGAAGTCGCTGACCGCGCGCAGGCCCTTCACGATGGCGGGGATCTCCTGCTGCTTGCAGTAGTCGACCAGGAGGCCGTGGAACTTGTCCACGCGGACGTTCCCGTACTCCTTGGTGACCGTCTGGAGCGTCTGGATGCGCTCCTCCACCGTGAACAGGCTCTTCTTCTCGATATTGATCAGTACGGCCACGACGACCTCGTCGTACTGCCGGGAAGCCCGGCCGATGATGTCCAGATGACCGTTCGTGACGGGATCGAACGATCCCGGACAGACAACGCGACGCAAGGTGGACCCCCTGCTCTAAGGATTCCCGGAGGCGCGACCGTACCAAACGGACGCTTCGCCATAACGACGGACCCTCTCCTCTTCGTACCCCGGGGGCCAGACCAGATCCTTCCCCCTGCTCTCCCGCTCCACGGCGACCAGCGCGTCCTCGGCCAGCCAGCCCCGGTCGCGCAGCAGCCCGAGCACCGTCTCGACCTCCTCGGCGCCCAGCGCGTACGGCGGGTCGGCGAGGACGAGGTCGTACGGTTCCCCGGCGGTTGCGGTGTCTCCGGTACCGCCGGGGCCCCTGGCGAGCAGCCGCTCCACCCGGTCGGCGGCGACCTCCGCCCCGGGAAGGCCCAGCGAGGCGACGTTCTGCCTGATCGTCCGGATCGCCTTGGCGTCCGACTCCACGAGAAGCGCGTGGCCGGCGCCCCGGGAGAGCGCCTCGAGCCCGAGCGCCCCCGAACCCGCGTAGAGGTCGAGCACCCGGCACCCCTCCAGCGGGCCGATCAGCGACCCCACGGTGGAGAAGATCCCCTCCCTGGCCCGGTCGCTGGTGGGACGTGTCCCCCGTCCCGGCGGCACGGCCAGCCGCCGCCCTCCTGCGCTTCCCGCGATGACTCGGCTCACCCGGCCATCCTCTCAGCGCCGTTCCCGCCGCCGTCCGCCCTCCCCGTCCCGAGGGCGCCGCGCGCAGCACCGGCGTGTCGCGACGCATCACATAACCGCAGGTCAAAAGGGTCCTGGTAGGTGATCTAGGTCAAGAGTGGGCAAGGAGTGGCGACGAAAGCGTAAGGGTCGTTCCGTCCGGTGCCGGTCCCTTGCATGATGATTCCTGCGGCCTCCAAGTGACCCAGGGGGAGGCCGACCGGCGTGATCGTGAGCCCTTCCGCACGCCGGTGCTCTCGGCACCTGACCCGGGAGTGGGCCCAAGCGGGGACGGCATTCGGGGGGAGGCCGTCCCCGCAGTTGGGCACCGGGATCGAGATCCCCGCCGAGCGGCGCGGACAGACGTGTCGGCCGGGCACTCCACGGTCCCGCCCTGTCAGGTCTTCTCCAGGTACTCGGCGCGCTCGTCCGCCAGAAGCCTGTCGATCTCCGCGCGGAGCACGGGATGCCCCGCCAGCTCGGGGTCGGCCTCCAGCATGGTCTCGGCGTCCAGGCGCGCGGCGTGGATGACGTCCTCGTCGCGAAGGAGCCTGAGCATCTTCAGCGACGATCTGCGCCCCGACTGGGCCACACCGAGCACATCACCCTCCCTGCGCTGCTCCAGGTCGACACGGGACAGCTCGAAGCCGTCCAGGGTGGCCGCCACGGCGTCGAGCCGCGCCCTCGCCGGCGTGCCCCCCGGGGAGTCGGTCACCAGCAGGCACAGCCCGGGCAGCCCGCCGCGTCCGACCCGGCCGCGGAGCTGGTGGAGCTGGGAGACGCCGAACCGGTCGGCGTCCATGATGACCATGACCGAGGAGTTGGGGACGTCGACGCCGACCTCGATGACCGTGGTCGCCACCAGCACGTCGATCTCCCCCCGGGTGAAGGCCCTCATCACCGCGTCCTTCTCCTCCGGCGGGAGCTTGCCGTGGAGCACCCCCGTACGGAGGCCGTGCAACGGCCCCTGCGCGAGCGTCTCGGCCACGTCGAGCACCGCCAGCGGCGGCCTGCGCTCGTCGTCGGCCTTCGACATGTCGCCCTCGTCGCCCTCCAGGTCACCGATGCGCGGGCACACGATGTAAGCCTGGCGGCCCAGCTCGATCTCCTCGCGCAGCCGCGTCCAGGCCCGGTCGAGGAAGTGCGGCTTCTCCGCGGCGGGGACCACGTGCGTGGTGATCGGGGCACGGCCCGAGGGCAGCTGGGAGAGCGTGGAGACCGTGAGGTCGCCGAAGACCGTCATGGCGACGGTGCGGGGGATGGGCGTGGCGGTCATGACGAGCACGTGCGGACGGCCGCCCCCGGCCTTCTCGCGGAGCGCGTCGCGCTGCTCGACGCCGAACCGGTGCTGCTCGTCGACCACGACCAGGCCGAGGTCGGCGAACTGGACGCGCTCCTGCAGGACCGCGTGGGTGCCGACGACGATGCCCGCCGAGCCCGAGGCCGCGTCGAGCATGGCCGAGCGGCGGGCCGCGGCGCCCAGCGAGCCGGTCAGCAGGGCGACCGCGGTGCCGCCGAACATGCCGCCGGTGGCCAGGTCCCCGAGCATGGCCGAGATCGACCGGTGGTGCTGCTGGGCGAGCACCTCGGTGGGGGCCAGCAGCACGGCCTGTCCCCCGGCGTCGACCACCTGGAGCATCGCCCGCAGCGCGACGACGGTCTTGCCCGCGCCGACCTCGCCCTGGAGCAGCCGGTGCATGGGGTGGGGCAGCGCCAGGTCCGCCGCGATCTCCTCGCCCACGTCGCGCTGCCCCTCGGTGAGCTCGAACGGCAGCCGCCCGTCGAAGTCGGCGAGCAGCCCGCCGGGGATCGCGGGCCGGGGCGTGGCGGGCCAGGAGGCCGCGGCCATGCGGCGCTGCAGCAGCACCGCCTGGAGCAGGAACGCCTCGTCGAACCTGAGCCGCTTGCGCGCCCTGGCCACGTCGGCGTGGTCGCGCGGGCGGTGGATCGCCAGCAGCGCCTCCGACAGGCCGGGGAGCCGGTGCCGGGCGCGCAGCTCGGCGGGAAGCGAGTCGTCGAGCTCGCCCATCGTGTCGAGGACGACGCCCAGCGCCCTGCGGATGGCCCAGGGCGTCACGTCCTTGCCCGCCGGATAGATCGGCACGAGCGCGGCGGCGAACTCCTCGGCGCCCGTCTCGCTCTCCTCGATCATCTCGAACTCGGGGTGGGAGAGCTGCCACTTGCGTTTCTCGCCCTGACCGAAGGCTCCGACCTTCCCGGCGAACATGCCGCGCCTGCCCGGCTTCAGCCGCGTCTCGGCGATGTGGGACGTCTTCCCGAAGAACGACAGATAGATCTTGCTGCCCCTGCCGTCGACGATCTCGACCTCCAGCCAGGTGCCGCCCTTGTTGCGCATCGGCCTGCGCATCGCCCTGGTGACCTCGCCCACCACGGTGACGTGGTCGTCGACCCGCAGGTCGTCGAGGTCGGTCAGCTCGCCCCGCTCGGCGTAGCGCCGCGGGTAGTGCCGCAGCAGGTCGCCGACGGTGCGCAGGTCGAGAACGCTCTCCAGCAGCTTGGCCGTCCTGGGGTCAAGCGCCTTCGCCAGCGGCTCGTCGAAGCTCGTCACCCCCGTTTTCTACCGTGCCCGGACGACAGATTTCACCAGCCACGGCCTGCCCGGCCGTCCGGCGCCGGCTCACTCCACGCCGATCAGCAGCGGGTAGCCGCCCTGCCCGCCCTCGTACGTGACCACCTCGACGTCCGGCCTGGTCCCGGCCAGGTGGTCCTGTACGGCGCGCGCGAGCCCATCGGGGGCGTCCGCGCCCTCCAGGAGGGTCACCAGCTCGCTGCTGGAGGAGACCATGCGGCGTACGACCTCCAGCGCGGTCGCCGTCAGATCCGTGCCGATCAGCGCGGCGTCGCCGTCGACCACCCCCAGGACGTCGCCTGGGGCGGTCAGGCCCGCGCTCGTCATGACCTCGCGGTCGGCCACCCACACGTGCCCGTGGCGGGTGTGCGCGGCGGCCTCGGTCATGGCCACCACGTCGTCGTCGAAGCGGCGCAGCGGGTCGTGGACGGCCAGCGCCGACAGGCCCTGCACCGAGGCCCTGGTCGGGAGGACGCCGACCACCAGGCCCTCCTCCCTCGCGATCTCCGCGGCGGCGGCCGCGACCTCGCGCGTGTCGCTGTCGTTGGGCAGGACCACGACCTCGGACCCGGCCTCGCGGACGGCGGCGAGCACCGCCGCCAGCGGGGGACTGGAGCCGGGCTCGCGCCGGACGACCACGGCTCCCGCCTCCTCGAACACCGCCGCCAGCGCGGGCCCCGCGGCCACGGCCACCACACCCCGCCCCCGCGCGACCGGGTGGGTCCTGCCCGAGGCGACCAGGTACGTCACCTTGATCCGGTGAGGGCGGCCCCGTCTCATCGCCGCCTCGATCGCCGCGCCCGCGTCGTCCACGTGGACGTGGACGTTCCACAGGCCGTCGCCCCCCACCACCACCAGCGAGTCGCCGAGCGCGTCGAGCTCCCCGCGCAGCGCGGCGACCTGCTCCTCATCGGCGTCCAGCAGGTACATGACCTCGTAGCCGGGTCCCTCTCCGCTCTCCCGGGCCTCCAGGGGGGTCTCCGGGACGATCCGGTGTGCCGGGGCGGGGATGTCCACCCGGCCGGTGTAGGAGTCGGTGACGACGGCGGCGAGGCTCTCCAGGATGATCGTCAGGCCCGCCCCGCCCGCGTCGACCACCCCGCCGCGGGCCAGCACGTCGAGTTGCCCCGTGGTGCGGCGGAGCGCGGAGCGCGCCTCCCCCGCCGCCCGCCTCGCGACCGAGGCGAGATCCTCCCGCCCGTCGCGGACCGCCGCGGCCACGGCCGCCAGGACGCTCAGGATCGTGCCCTCGACCGGCCGGGACACCGCGGCGCGGGCCAGCTCAGCGGCTCTGACCAGGCCCCGCCCGAGGTCGGCGCCGCGCCCCTCGGCCTCCCTGAGCACCTCGGCGAGGCCGCGCAGCGCCTGGCTGACGATCACTCCCGAGTTGCCGCGGGCACCGAGCAGCGCCCCCTGCGCGAACGCCCTCCAGGTTGCCTCGGCCCCGGCGTCGTCGGGCAGCCCGTCGAGCGCCTCGGCGGCGGAGAGCATGGTCAGGTGCAGGTTGGTGCCGGTGTCGCCGTCGGGCACGGGGAAGACGTTGAGCGCGTCGATCTCCTCGCGTGCCCTTCCCAGCGTCTCGGCGGCCAGCCGCGACCATCTGCGCACCGCGAGCGGATCGAGAACCTGCAGCATTCCTGCCCTCCTGCTCCCCGGCTCCTGCTCGCGCCCGCCGGACGCCCTCACCGGCCTCCGGGCGTCTCCCGGTCGATCTCCGGCCTCGCTCCCCCACACGACTCTCCGGAGAGACCCGCCGTGGCGTGTCCCGGGATGCGCTACGGTTGCCTCCGGAGATTATCCCCGTTCGACCGTTCACGGCGGCTCGCGTTCGCGTGCAGGGCCGGACATCGGATATCCTCGTGTGGCCAGCCGGTCGTCCCGGCGTGCCCGATGACCGCCGCCAGTGCGGCGGATCGAGCCTCTCGACTGATTAAAGGAGCGAACCGTGGCTTCCGTCTGCGACGTTTGCGCTAAGAAGCCGACCTTCGGCAACAACGTCTCCCACTCGCACCGCCGCACCCGCCGCCGCTGGAACCCGAACATCCAGCCCGTGCGCGCAGTGGTGAACGGCACGCCGAAGCGGCTGAACGTGTGCACCTCCTGCATCAAGGCCGGCAAGGTCACCCGCTAGCCAGACCTCCGCGAAGCCCGCCGTCCCACGCGATGGGGCGGCGGGCTTCGCCGTTCCCGAGGGTCGCCGCCCTTCTCCGGAGACAGGCTCCGGAGAAACGGCTCCGGAGAAACGGCTCCGGAGAAGGGTTCTGGAGAGCTCCGGAGAAGGGTTCTGGAGAGCTCTGGAGACACCGCTGAGGAGAGCCCCGTTCGAAAAACGCGGCTCAGGAGGCGCGCAGGCGCCAGGCGTGGTCGACGGGGCCGATGCCCGCCCCCAGGGGGAAACCGTGCGCGATCGCGCCGGTGACGTACGCCTTCGCCTTCTCCACGGCGGGCGGGACGTCCTCCCCGAGGGCGAGGTGGGAGGCGATCGCGGAGGCCAGGGTGCAGCCCGTGCCGTGGGTGTGCCGGTTGTCGTGGCGTTCCGCGGTGAAACGGAACTCGCGCGTGCCGTCGGTCAGCAGGTCGACCGGGGCACCCGGCAGGTGGCCTCCCTTGACGAGCGCCCACGCGGGCCCGAGTTCCAGGATCGCGTCGGCGGCCCGGCGCAGGTCGGGCTCGTCCTCGACCTTCACCCCGGTGAGCTGCAGGACCTCCCACAGGTTGGGGGTGACCACCGTGGCGGTGGGCAGCAGGCGCGTCTTCACCGTCTCCACCGCCTCGGGGGCGAGAAGCGCGTCGCCGTGCTTGGAGACCCCGACGGGATCGACCACGACGGGCACGTCCAGCCCCGCCAGGACCTCGGCCACCGTCTCCACCAGTACCGGTGAGGCGAGCATGCCGGTCTTGACCGCCTGGGCCCCGATGTCACCGAGCACCGAGTCGAGCTGGGCCCGTACCGCCTCCGGGGGAAGCTCCCAGTAACCCTGCACGCCGACCGAGTTCTGGGCGGTCACCGCGGCGATCACACTCATGCCGTGTACGCCGAGGGCGAGCATGGTCTTCAGGTCGGCCTGGACTCCCGCGCCGCCTCCGGAGTCGGAGCCGGCGACGGTCAGCACGCGAGGGGGGGTCGAAACGGTCATGTTCCCCATCCAACCAGCCCCGCTCCGGCCCGCGAAGCGCTCCCCCGGCTTCCCGCCGTCCCCGGGCGCCGGGCCGCCCGCCCCGCTCCCGTGGACCGAAACGGCCACCGGGTCAGGCGACGGCGCATTCTCCCTGGTCGCTCCGGCAGCTCTGCGGGATCTCCGCGTCACCGCTCGCGGTGAAGGTGACGACGAGTTCCTCATCGACCCCCAGGCCCTCCGGCGACTCGATCAGCAGGCTGTCGCCGGCCTGCTCCCAGTCGGCTCCGCTCACCGAGGTGACCTCCCCGCGGACCGGCACGCTCACCTGGAGGTACTCGACGCTCTCGTTCGCGGCGACCACGAGCTCGACGGTGTAGGTGCGCGACCTCTCCTGCACGATGTCCGCGCCGACCGTGATCGCGGCGCCCCCGGCGAGCGGGGCCGCGCTGGAGGCCGTCTCGCTGGGCACCGGGTCGGGCCCGGCGCTGCTGCTCGGGGGCGGATCGGGAGCCGGCGTCCGCTCACTGACGATGAGGGGCTCAGGGGTGGAGCTGGGCTCGTCGGCGGACTCCTCGGAAGACGGCGACTCGTCGGTGTCCACCGGCGCGCGGGTGGCCTTCCGCGTCGGTGTGGGCCGGGGGGTCGAGGTGCCCTCGCCTCCACCGCGGGTGGAGGTGCGGTCGGGGACCGGGGTGGGCCTCGTCCTCTTGTCACCCGGCCGCGGCGTCTCGTCGCCCGTCTTCGAGGGCTCGTCGTCCGGCGCCGGCTCCTGCGGGGGCTCCTCCGCCACGGGCTCGTCGGCGGTGTCGGTCTCCGGCACCGGCTGGTTCGACGCCGCCGCGACGCAACCGGCGGGCGGGCAGCCGGCGGGGCTCCCGGAGCCGGCCAGGGCCCGGACGCCGATCACGGTCCCGCCGAGCACCGCGGCCACCGCGGCGACGATCAGCACCGTCTTCCTGATCCGCCCGCCGGGCCGCTCCCCGTCCTCGGGCCACGGGTCGAACGGGGTGGACTCCTTGGACGGGTCGGACAGCTCGGACTCCGAGCTCCATCCCGACCCCAGGAAACCCGTCCGGGTCTCGGTGGTCACCGACTCCTCGGGACGGAGCCGGCGCCCGATCGGCTCGTCCCCCCGACCTGGTTCCGGAGCGAACTCCGGCTCGCGTTTACCCCGGTTCGGGGAAGCCTCTTCCCCGGTTCCACCGTGGCGGCCCATATGGCCCCTTTCTCGAAGGGAATCTCGACCGCCCATCTTCATACCAGTTAGGTAAACGTTTGTCGCAATTTTCACAGATGTCGCAGGAAGTGGTAAGGATCACTCTCGGAAGTGGTCCCAGCCTCCACGTTCGAGCGAAAGGCCCTTGACCTGCACGCCTTCCCCCTCGACGACGTGACCCGCCACGCTCCAGCCCTCCGGGAGCCGTACGTGGGCCGGGAAGGTCGCGGCGAGCGCGTGGTCGTCGCCGCCGGAGAACACCCACTCCAGCGGATCGGCGCCGAGCAGCCGGGCGGCCTCCCGCATCGCCGGCGGGAGGGTGAACGCCTCCGGGCCGAGGACGAGCGCGACCCCGGACGCCTCGGCCACGTGGCCGAGGTCCTGCAGCAGGCCGTCGCTCACGTCGAGCATGGCCGTCGCGCCGAGCCCGGCGGCCTCCGGTCCGCGCGCGTAGGGAGGGCACGGGCGGCGGTGGGCGTCGATCAGCTCCACCGGCCCGGGCAGGCCCGCGCGGAGGAGCGCGAGACCGGCGGCGGCGTGCCCGAGACGGCCCGAGACGGCGACCACGTCGCCCGGGCGGGCTCCCGAACGCGTGACGGGCGCCCGGCCGCCCAGGTCGCCCAGGGCGGTGACGGAGATCACGACGAGGTCGCAGCGGGTGATGTCGCCGCCCGCCACGCTGGCGCCGACGAGGTCGCACTCGTCGCGGAAGCCGTCGGTGAGGTCGTCCAGCCAGCCGGTGGTGGCGTCGGCGGGCATCCCGAGGCCGACCACGATGCCGGTGGGGTCCGCCCCCATGGCCGCGACGTCGGAGAGGTTCTGCGCCGCGGCCTTGCGGCCGATGTCGTAGCCACTGGACCAATCGCGCCGGAAGTGCCTACCCTCAATCAACAGGTCAGTCGTCACGACGACCCGCCCGTCGGGAGCGCTCACCACCGCGGCGTCGTCCCCGGGGCCGAGCAATACGGTCCTACCTTGTGGCAAACGTCCGGCAATACGTGCAACAACCCCGAATTCGCCGAGATCTCCGACTGTGATGACACACCTCCTGTTCATCACAGGGTACGGTGGCCCTTCGGCACTGATCCAATCGCCCGGGAGGTCGTTATGGTGCAGGCCTATATCCTCATCCAGACCGAGGTCGGCAAGGCCGCGAACGTGGCTTCGGCGATCTCCGGCATCTCGGGTGTCACACAGGCCGAGGACGTCACGGGACCGTACGACGTGATCGTGCGCGCCGAGGCCCGCAACGTCGACGAGCTGGGCAAGCTCGTGGTGGCGCAGATCCAGGGCGTGGAGGGGATCACGCGTACGCTGACGTGCCCCATCGTCCACATCTGAGCACACCTCTCTGAGCCCGCGTCCGGGTCCGCGTGTGAGGTCGTGCCCGGGCTCACACGCGGGTCCTCGAACCCGTATCCGATCGTCTGGAACGTGACATGTCACTGCGGTTCGCCCGCCTGTCGGGGTGCGCCTGCGCCCTGCTGATCCTGGTGGGGTGCGGCGGCGCCGTCCGGGTCGAGCCGCCGGTCCCCGAGGGGCCCGCCGCCGCCGCGTGCCGGACGCTCGCCGAGCGGCTCCCGGGGAGACTCGACGGCGCCGACCGGACGGAGTCCACTCCCGCCTCCCCCTACGTCGCCGTGTGGGGGGAGGCCCGCATCGCCCTGCGCTGCGGGGTGCCGCGACCGGTGACGATGTCGCCGACCGACCAGGTGCCCGAGATCGACGGGGTGGCGTGGTACGCCGACCCGGCCAGGCCGACGCTGTTCACCGCGATCGGCAGAGAGGCCTACGTCGAGGTGACGATCGCGCGGGAGCACATCCCGCAGAACGTGCTGGTCGCTCTCGCGGCCCCCATCAAGAGCGCCCTACCGCAGACCGGGTGAGCGTCCGAGCGCGAGCTGGATCAGCCGGTCGACCAGCTCGGCGTAGGGCACCCCGGTGGCGGCCCACAGCTGTGGCGCCACCGACATCGCGGTGAAACCCGGCATGGTGTTGATCTCGTTGACGATCAGCCGGCCGTCGGGGGTGTAGAAGAAGTCGACCCGTGACAGGCCCTCGCAGCCCAGCGCCTCGAAGGCGCGGACGGCCATCGCCCGCAGCTCCTCGGCCGTCTCCTGGGGGATGTCGGCGGGCACGGACAGGGACATGTCGCTGCCGATGTACTTGGCCTCGAAGTCGAAGAACTCGTGGTCGCCGTGGACCAGCACCTCACCGGGCAGGCTGGCCCTGGGCGCCTCGTCGCCCGGCGACTCCAGCACCGCGCACTCGATCTCGCGGCCCGTGACGGCGGCCTCGACCAGCACCTTGGGGTCGTGCTCGCGGGCGAACTCGATGGCCCGCTCCAGCTCCTCCAGGGTGGCGGCCTTGGAGATGCCCTGGCTGGACCCGGCGCGCGCGGGCTTGACGAAGACCGGCCAGCCGAGCTCCTGGACCTCCTTGAGGACCCGGCCGCGGTCGGTCCGCCAGTCGCGGTCGCGGATCACGACGTACGGGCCGACGGGCAGGCCGGCGGCGGCGAGGACCAGCTTCATGTACGCCTTGTCCATGCCGACCGAGCTGGCCAGCACCCCGGAGCCGACGTAGCGGACGCCGGCCATCTCCAGCAGTCCCTGGATCGTGCCGTCCTCGGCGAAGGGGCCGTGCATCACGGGGAAGACGACGTCGACCTGGCCGAGCTCGACGGGGATGCTGCCGGGGTCGTACGCCACCAGCGAGCCGCCACCGGAGGCCAGCGCCAGCGACGCGCCGGCCGCGTCGACGGCGGGCAGTTCACCGCTCTCGATCTCGTAGCGTTGCTCCCCCGAGGCGAGCACCCACCGGCCGTCCGTGGCGATCCCGATGGGGATCACCTCGTACTTGGATCTGTCGATGGCCTCCAGCACGCTTCCCGCCCCGAGAATGGAGACGGCGTGCTCGGAATTGCGACCGCCGAAGACGACGGCGACCCTCGGTAGAGGTTCGTGCTGCTCACTCATGATGACCGAATGTACCCCCTGTTAGGGGGCAATCCGGCTGTTAGACGCGCCTACCTACCCGATGCGGGTAGTGAGTCGAGGGCCTGGGTGACGTCCATGATGAGATCCTCGGCGTCCTCCAGCCCGATGGAGAACCTGACCGCCGCCGCGTCGATCCCCGATTCGTCCCCGGGCCGCCGGTGGACGGCCGAGGCCACGTGCGCGGCCTTGGTGCGGGTTCCTCCGGCGGAGGTGGCGATCGAGACGAGCTTGAGCGCGTCGGCCAGGGCCGCTCCCGCGTCGTGGCCGCCGCGCGGGGTGATCGTCACGCAGGCGCCGTACCTCGTGCCCTCGGGACCGGAGTCGAACAGGTGCCTGGCGAGCTGGTGGCCGGGGTGTCCCGGCAGCCCGGGGTAGTCGACCCGGCGTACGGCGGGGTGCTTGGCCACGGCGGCGGCGAAGACCATCGCGGTGGAGCACATCCGGCGGACCCGCAGCGGCAGGGTCTCCAGCCCCCGGCGGAGCAGGAACGCGTCGTCGGGAGAGAGGGTGCCCCCGGTGTCGATCCTGACCTCGCGCAGCTGGGCGATCAGGTCGGGACGGCCGACCGCCACGCCCCCGGCGCAGTCGTCGTGACCGCCGAGATACTTGGTCGCGGAGTGGATCACCAGGTCGGCGCCGTGTTCGAGGGGGCGGCACACGATCGGGGTGGCGAAGGTCGAGTCGACCACCAGCAGCGCCCCCGCGGCGCGGGCGATCCGGTAGAGGCCCCGGATGTCGGAGACGGCCATGGTGGGGTCGGACAACGTCTCCGCGTAGATGATCTTCGTGTTGGGCTTGATCGCCGCCTGCACCCTGGCCAGCTCGCCGTAGCCGACGAAGTCGGCGCCGACCCCGAACCTGGCCAGCACGTTCGTGATCAGCGAGTGGGTCCCGCCGTACAGCGGGGTGGGGGCCACGATGTGCGCGCCCGCGCGCAGGAACGTCATCAGGACGGCGTTGACGGCGGCCATCCCCGAGGCGAACGCCTGCCCCGCCACGTCCTCGGGCGCCGCTGCGCCCTCCAGGGAGGCCACCGCCGCGGCGAAGGCGGCGGTGGTGGGGTTGTCGATCCGGCCGTAGGCGTAGCCGGAGCCCTTCTCGTCGAACGTCTCGGAGTACTCGGCCGAGTCGCCGAAGCCCCACGCGGAACTGCGCCACACGGGAAGGCCGAGAGGGGGCTGCCTGGGCGTCTCGGGAGCGGGCAGGTGCACCGACCGGGTGTTCTCGCCCTTGCGCCTACGCATCCGTCTGTTCATCGACCACGCTGTCCGTTCACAGGCCGTATCGTTCCGCCTTGGGAGTCCTCGACATCAGGAGCACGCCGGCCTCGCTGGGGGGCATCGCGTCGTGGACGACGGCCACCACCACCTCGGTGATCGGCATCTCCACGTCGTGCTTTCTGGCCAGTTCGAGCACCGACTCGCAGGATTTGACCCCCTCGGCGGTCTGTTTCGTCGCGGCGATGACCTCGTTCAGCGTCATACCTCGCCCGAGATTCTCCCCGAAAGTACGGTTCCGCGACAATGGGGATATACAGGTCGCCACAAGATCGCCCATCCCCGCGAGGCCCGCGAAGGTGTGCGGGTCCGCGCCCAGCACCGCGCCCAGCCGGGAGATCTCGGCCAGCCCGCGCGTCATCAGCATCGCCCCGACGTTGTCGCCGAGTCCCATCCCCGCCGAGATGCCGACCGCCAGGGCGATCACGTTCTTGACGGCCCCGCCGAGCTCGACCCCGATGACGTCGGGGTTGGTGTACGGGCGGAACCAGGGCGGCAGGTAGCAGGCCGCCTGGAGGCGCTCCATCGCCCGCTCGTCCGTGCAGGCGACCACGGTGGCGGCCGGCTGGCCCCTGACGATCTCGCCGGCCAGGTTGGGGCCGGACACCACCGCGACCCGTTCCTGGGGCACCTCGGCGACCTCGCAGATCACCTCGCTCATCCGCTTGGTGGTGCCCAGCTCGATGCCCTTCATCAGGCTGACCAGCACCGCCTCGGGCGGCAGGTGCGGCTTCCAGCGGGTCAGGTTCTCCCTCAGGGTCTGGGAGGGCACCGCGAGCACCACGAAGTCGGCGCCTTCGAGGGCCTCGGCGGGGTCGGTGGTGGCGCGCAGCGTCTCGGGCAGCACCGCGCCCGGCAGGTAGTCGGGGTTCTCGTGCCGCCGGTCGATCGCCTCGACGACCTCCGGCTTGCGTCCCCACAGCGTCGTCCGGGTGCCCGCCCCGGCGAGGATCATGCCGAAGGTCGTCCCCCACGAGCCCGTGCCGAACACGGCCGCCTTGGTCATCGGTTCTCCTCGGGCGTGGGGATTCCCGCCTCCGGGCGGGGGAGGGAACGCGGCGCGGTGCCGCGTCCGGCCACGGCGGCGGCCGGGATCCCGCGGGTGCGATCGGCGCCTTCCTCGCCGCCTGGCCGGCGGAGAAGAGGCGAGACGCCTGTGGGACTGGTGTGGAACCTCAAGGGATTTCTCCTGGCGGGCGACCGGTGGTGAATCGGGAACTCTCACGGGCGACCGTGGGAACCCCCTCCCTTCGGGGAGGGGAGGATGTCAACACCGTACGCCGAAGTCAGTCGTCCGACGGTCGCTTGAAAGGCGTCTCGGGTGCCTTCTCCCCGCGGATCTCGGCCAGCTGGGCCGTGATGGCCGCCATGATGTCGGCGGTCGCCTCGCGCAGGACCTCGGCCGAGACCGGCTGTCCCTCGTGGCCCGCGTACTTCGACAGGTCGACCGGCGGTCCCGTCTGCACGCGGAAGGTCTTGCGCGGCAGCAGGCGGGGCCTCCTGGCGCCGTACGGCAGGATCTCCTGGGCTCCCCAGTGGGCGACGGGGATCACCGTCGCGCCGGTGGCCAGCGCGAGCCTGGCCGCGCCGGTCTTGCCCTCCATCGGCCAGAAGCCCGGGTCGCGGGTGCAGGTGCCCTCCGGGTAGAACATCACGCACGCCCCGGCGGCGAGCCGGCGCCGCGACTCCTCCAGCGAGCGCGCCGCGTCGGCGCTTCCCCGGTAGACCGGGATGGCCTGCAGCGCCCTCACCAGGGGGCCGACCAGCGGCACCGAGAAGAGACCCGACTTGGCGAGGATCACCGGCCAGCGGCCGTGGTTGTAGAGGAAGTGCGCGACGAGGATGGGGTCCAGCCACGACAGGTGGTTGGTCACCATGATGATCCCGCCCGTCCTGGGCAGACGGTCGCTGCGACGCCAGTCCTTCTTGACCAGGAGCCACGAGATCGGCTTGACGATCGTGACGGCGAAGGCCACCCAGAATCGCGAAGGCCATCCGGGGCGTCTCATGGGTTCCTCCATATGAGCGGGATGCGCCCCAAGTCTCCCGGTTGGCTCCCGGGGATGTCGAGGCGGGATGCTTAAGGCTATGTCTGCTTCGGAGAGCTCCGGCTGGACCCTCGTCGTCCCGGTCAAGACGCTGGTCGCCGCCAAGACCCGCCTGTCGGCCGCGGCGGGCCCGCACCGGGCCGCGCTGGCCGTGGCGATCGCCTGCGACACCGTCGAGGCGGCGCTGAGCTGCGCGCTCGTCGCGCGGGTGGTCGTGGTGACCGGCGACCCGGTGGCCGCGAAGGCTCTCGGCGAGGTCGGCGCGCACGTGGTCGGCGACCCGGAGGAGGGGCTGAACGCCGCCCTGCGGCACGGCGCCCGCGAGGCGGTGCGCCTGGCGCCCGGCGACCCCGTCGGCGCCCTCCAGGCCGACCTCCCCGCCCTCCGCCCGGCGGAGCTGGCCCGCGTGCTGACCGCCGCCGCGGAGTTCGGCCAGATGTTCCTGCCCGACGCCGCCGAGATCGGCACGACCTTCTACGGCGTACGGCCGGGGGTGCCGTTCACGCCGGGGTTCGGCGGCGAGTCCCGGGACCGGCACCTGCGGCGCGGCGCCAAGGAGCTCTGCGTGGAGGGAGTGGAGTCGGTCCGCCACGACGTGGACACCCCTGACGATCTGCGCCTGGCGCTGACCCTCGGCGTCGGCCCCCGCACGCTGGCGATGGCGAGAAAGATCTCGGCGCCGGGCCCGGACGGGGGGCGGGACCCGGAGGACGGGGACGGCGCGCGGGAGACGGACCGCGGATGAGACGAGGGCGGCGGGCGCGGGACGGGAGTTAGGCTGGGCGGGTGCAGGCGACGGTGCGGAACTTCGACCCGGCGACCCGGTCGGGGTCGGTCTTCCTGGACGACGGGACCGAGATCCCGTTCGAGGCGGCGGCTTTCGACGCGGGGCCGCTGCGGCTGCTCAGGTCCGGCCAGCGGGTCAACCTCGTCATGGACGGCGACGACGTCACCTACGTCACCCTCTCGACCTTCCCCGTTCCCGGATAGGTCGCCCGTTCCCGGATGGGCAGCGCCGGACAGGCCGCGCCGGGCACGCCCCCGGGGTAAATCCTCGGGTGAGCGGCCTCGCAGGGCGAGGACGCCGGGAAAGCCGGACGCCCGGCCTCCCGTCGTGGGAGTCCGGGCGCCTGTGCCCGAGGCCTACCGCTTCTTGGACGCCTTCTTGCCGCCGGTGTTGACGAGTTCCTTGAAGTCGGAGCCCGGCCGGAACTTCGGCCCCCAGCTCTCGGCGACGCGAATCTCGGCCCCCGTCGAGGGGTTGCGGGCGGTGCGGGCCGGCTTGTGCACCATCTCGAAAGCACCGAACCCCGTGATCGAGACCTTGTCGCCATTCGCGACGGCGGTCTGGATGGCGTCGAGCACCGCGTTCACGGCCTCGGTGGCCGTCTTCTTGTCGCCCACCCGATCCGCGATGGCGTCGACGAGTTCCTTTTTGTTCATAAGGTTGCTCCCCCTGCTTACCGATGTCCGGGAGTGGGTCACGAGGCAGAAAACCCGTCTCACCCGATTTGTCACGGCGAGGGGTCTCATCACAGATCTCTCATCAACGATCACGATGAGAAACCCCTTGCCCGCTTGAAATTAGGGGACGGAGCCGTATGACTCAATCACCTTCCGCAATGTTTCCAGTGCTTGGCGTATCTGAAACCACGACATCAATGCTGAGAAGGAACAAATCAAGACGCCCGGCGGCGTGTTCGAGGTCGCGTTTGGCCAAATCGCAGATGGCCAGAAGGCGCCGCGCGAGACGTTTTTTCTCCTCGTCGGGCACGGGCAGGGACCGGACGCGGCGGTGCGCCTCGCGCAACCGCCACGCCAGCTCGTGTTCTGAACTCGTCAGACGGTCGTCGGCAGCCATGGCTGCCGACCATTCTCGTATGCCCCTATGGCGTCGGCGTTGCGCAGGGTCAGCCCGATGTCGTCCAGGCCCTCCGTGAGCCGCCAGCGCGTGTAGTCGTCGATCTCGAACGCGGCGACCTCGCCGCCCCAGCGGACCTGGCGTTCTCCCAGGTCGACGGTGATCTCCAGCGTGGGATCCGCCTCCACCGCGGTCTGCAGGGCCTCGACGATCTCGCCCGGCAGGACGACCGGGAGCAGACCCATCTTGGTGGAGTTATTACGGAAGATATCCCCGAAGCGGGCCGCGATCACGACGCGGAAACCGTACTGCTGCAGCGCCCAGACCGCGTGCTCGCGGGAGGAACCGGTGCCGAAGTCGGGTCCGGCGAGCAGGATCGTGGCGCCCTCGTGGGCGGGGTTGTTCAGGACGAAGCCGGGGTCCTCGCGCCAGGCGGAGAAGAGCCCCTTCTCGAAACCGGTCCGGCTGACCTGCTTGAGCCAGACGGCGGGGATGATCTGGTCGGTGTCGACGTTGCTGCGGCGCAGCGGCACGGCCCGGCCGGTGTGGGTGACGAACGCTTCCATCGCGAGGACTCCTTACAGGTCGGCGGGCGCGGTGAGTTTGCCGGTGACGGCGGTCGCGGCGGCGACCTGGGGGGACACGAGGTGCGTACGGCCGCCCTTGCCCTGGCGTCCCTCGAAGTTGCGGTTGGAGGTCGAGGCGCTGCGCTCGCCGGGGGCGAGGGTGTCGGGGTTCATGCCCAGGCACATGGAACAGCCCGCCTCGCGCCATTCGGCGCCCGCGTTCCTGAAGACCTCGTGCAGCCCCTCCTGCTCGGCCTGGAGCTTGACCAGCATCGAGCCGGGGACGATCAGCGTGCGCGTGACGACCTGGCGCCCGCGCAGCACGTCGGCCACGGCACGCAGGTCCTCCAGACGCCCGTTGGTGCAGGAGCCCACGAAGACCGTGTCGACCTGGACCTCGCGGAGCGGGGTGCCCGCGGTCAGGCCCATGTACTCCAGGGCGCGGGCGGCGGCGGCCGGGTCGTCGGTGTCCTCGGGGCGCGGCACGGACGTCCCCAGCGGGGCGCCCTGGCCAGGGTTGGTGCCCCAGGTGACGAACGGGGTGAGCGTCGCGGCGTCGATCTCCACGACGGTGTCGAAGACGGCGTCCTCGTCGGTCACCAGCGACTTCCAGTACGCGACCGCGGCGTCCCAGTCGGCGCCGGACGGCGCGTGGGGGCGGCCCTTGAGGTATTCGAAGGTGGTCTCGTCCGGAGCGATCATGCCCGCGCGGGCGCCGGCCTCGATGGACATGTTGCAGACGGTCATCCTGCCCTCCATGGAGAGCTTGCGGATGGCCTCGCCGCGGTACTCGACGATGTAGCCCTGGCCGCCGCCGGTACCGATCTTGGCGATGATCGCCAGGATCAGGTCCTTGGCCGTGACGCCGGGCGGCAGCTCGCCGGAGACCTCGATGGCCATCGTCTTCGGCCGGTAGGCGGGCAGCGTCTGGGTGGCCAGCACGTGCTCGACCTCGGAGGTGCCGATACCGAACGCGATGCCGCCGAAGGCGCCGTGGGTGGAGGTGTGAGAATCACCACACACGATCGTCATGCCGGGCTGGGTGAGACCGAACTGCGGGCCGATGATGTGGACCACGCCCTGGCCCGCGTCGCCCATCGGATACAGCCGGACGCCGAACTCCGCGCAGTTCTTGCGCAGCGTCTCTACCTGCACCCGCGACACCGGGTCGGCGATGGGACCGCGTACGGTCGGGACGTTGTGGTCCTCGGTGGCGACGGTGAGCTCGGGCCGCCGGATGGGCCTGTTGGCCAGGCGCAGGCCGTCGAACGCCTGCGGGCTCGTGACCTCGTGGATGAGGTGCAGGTCGATGTAGAGCAGGTCGGGCTCTCCTTCGGCACGTCGCACGACGTGCTGCTCCCATACCTTCTCCGCGAGCGTGCGGCCCATGTCGCCTCCTTGCGATCGGCTGTCCCACTCCCACTTGCTTTCTCATATGTCGAGACGGCAGTATCGGTGTATGGACAACTCTAGCGGAGTCGGCGTACTCGACAAGGCCGTCCTCGTGCTCAATGCCCTCGAAGCAGGCCCGGCGTCCCTCGCACAGCTCGTTCAGGCCACCGGCCTGGCACGGCCCACGGCCCATCGGCTGGCCGTCGCGCTGGAACATCACCGGATCGTCTCCCGCGACACACAGGGCCGGTTCGTGCTGGGCCCACGCCTGTCCGAGTTGTCCACGGCCGCCGGTGAGGACCGGCTGCTGGCCGTCGCCTCCCCGATCCTCACCCAGCTCAGGGACCTGACCGGGGAAAGCGCGCAACTTTACCGTCGCCAGGGCGACGAACGGGTCTGCGTGGCCGCCGCCGAACGCGCCAGCGGGCTGCGCGACACCGTGCCGGTCGGCTCGGCGCTGCCGATGCTCGCCGGTTCCGCGGCGCAGATCCTGCTCGCCTGGGAGGAGCCCGACCGCCTGCACCGGGGCCTGCGCGGGGCCAAGTTCACCGCGGCCACGCTGGCGAGCGTGCGGCGCAGGGGCTGGGCGCACAGCGTCGGCGAGCGCGAGCAGGGTGTGGCCAGTGTCTCGGCGCCGATCAGGGGCGCGGGCGGCAAGGTGGTCGCCGCGGTGTCGGTCTCCGGCCCGATCGAGCGCCTGACCCGCACCCCCGGCCGCCTCCACGCCGCCCCCGTGGTCACCGCCGCCGAGCGGATCACCGAATCGATGCGCCGCGCCAACTGAGGACCGGCCGAGGACCGGCCGGGGCCGGTCCTCGGCTCCTCGGCCGGCGAGCGGACCGCGGCGCCGGGGGACCACATCGGCCTGTGACGAGCGGACCGCCGGGCCGGACGGCGGTACCGGACCTCGGCGGCCGGATCACCTGGCCGAAGGGCCGCGCCGTTGACATCGGCCGACCTGAGGGCGATATGAGGAGGCGAGCACCCCTGCGGCCCCCTAGGCTGGGAAGGTGACAGATCGCATCGAGGCAGCCGCGGCTGAACTGCGTCCCCTGCTCCAAAACTTCATCCTCTGGGCGCGTGAGAACGCACCCGGCAGCGATTCCAATCTGGTCGGCTCTGTCGCACTGTGGCACCGCCTGATCGCCTCCGACGACGTCGGCCGGTGGAAGCAGTCCGACCTGCGCACGGTGCTCCTCGATCGGATGCCACAGGTCGTCGAGGACCCCGACGCCGCCGCAGACGGCATGGTGCCCGCGATCCGCGCCTACCTGACCTTCCTGTCGGAGTCCGACCGCCTGGCCAAGGGCTCCGCCTCGCTGGACGATCTGCTCGCCGAGCTCGACCGCCTCGAGGACGACTTCGTCGACGCCATGGAGGACCTCGTCGTCGAGGACGACGAGGACGAGGAGTACGACGAGGAGGAGTCCGAGGGGCTCGGCGACTTCGAGCCGTTCGCCGACGAGCTCTCCGAGCTGCCGACGATCCGGCTCCGCCCGGACAGCGAGCTGGCCGCGGCCACCCGCGGGACGACCCTGATCGCCAAGGCCCGCGACCTCGCGGTCTGGGTCGGGTCCGAGCGCCGGGTGGGCGAGACGAGCCTGCTCGACGACACCGAGATCGTCGAGGCCCTGGCGGTCCTGGGACTTCCGGTCCCCGAGAAGGACGGCGCGTCGCTGGCCGACTCCGTCCCCGCCCTCTGGAACATCTGGAACCTCGCGATCGACCTCGACTTCCTCCAGCCCGAGGGGGAGGACACCGTCAGCGTCGACGCCGACACCGCGGAGTGGCCCTTCGAGGAGGACGACGACGCCCTCGACGCGTGGATGGCGGGCCTGCAATCCATCGACTACGGCGACCCCGAGCTGGAGGACGAGGAGGCCACGATCGCCCTGTCCGGGCTGACCAGGGCGCTGCTGGTCCGGGTGCTGCTGGCCACGGGTTCGAAGCCGCTGGCCGAGCTCCGCACCGAGCTGGCCGAGGCCGCCGCCGAGTACGACGACCTGGGCGCCGAGGCCTGGGCCGCCGCCACCGCGCAGTACGGCGACCCGCTCAACCCCGTGCTCGACTGGCTGGCCGGATACGGCATGGTCGAGGTCGAGCACGACCAGGTGCGGCTGACGCCGCTCGGCATGGAGGGCGTGGTCCACCTCGCGGACGACGCCGACATCGAGCTGGACGCCCGGCCCGCCATCGACGCGATGACGGCCCTCGACCTGCTCTCCTTCGGCGCCGAGCTTCCCGAGGAGGAGGCGGACGCCGAGTTCGCGGCCTGGATGGAGCTGCGCGCCCCCGAGCAGGCCGCCAGGGACCTGCTGGAGGCCGCCGCCGAGGACGACGCGGACGCGCTCATCCGGGTCCAGGCGGCCAGCATGGTCGGCTCGCTCGGCGACGTGGCCGTGCCCGCGTGGCGGGAGGCCCTCGACGAGCCGTCCCTGCGCCCGTACGCGGCCACCCACCTGGCCCAGCTGGGCGTCGAGGACGCTCCCACGCCCACCCAGGCCGACACCCACTGGCTGATCCTCGACATGCTGACCATCTCCGCCGGCCTCGGCCGCCCGGAGTTCGTCAGCAGCCTCGACGACATCGGCAACGTGCCGAATCTGGTCAGCCTGCTCGAGGTGATCTGGAAGGTGCCGCACCCGCACCTCGAGGAGCTGCTGGAGGCGATCGGCAAGGCCCACCCCGACAAGCAGGTGGGCAAGGCCGCCAAGCGGGCCCTGTTCAAGGCCCGTTCGGGACAGAACTAGCCGTCCGGTCCCGCTCCGTAGCCCGGGCGACACTAGCCGTCCGGGCTCCGGAGCCCGGTCCTGGTGTCCCCCGGGCCTACCGGGGGCGGCCGAGGGCGGCCCGGGGGACACCAGGACCGGGGACGCCAGGAAACGGCCTGGGGACGCCAGGAAACGGCCGGGGGGCGGATCAGCCCAGCGGGAAGACGGCGCAGGTCGTGGTGGCGTGGGCGTACAGCTTGCCGTTGCCCTCACCCACGATCCGCGCCTCCGAGGTGGCGACGGTCCGGCCGACGTGCAGGGTCCTGGCCTCGCAGCGCAGCGGCCCGGTGTTCGCGTGGACCGGCCGGACCATGTTCACCCCGAGCTGGACGGTCGTGTACGCCTTGCCGGGCGGCAGCTCTGTCATGATCGCGCACCCGAGGGCCGAGTCGAGCAGGGTGGCGAGATAGCCGCCGTGCACGCTTCCCAGCGGGTTGTAGAGGTGCTCGCCGGTCTCCCCCACGAAGACCGCCCGGCCGCGCTCGACGTGGGTTATCCGGAAACCGAGCGTGCCCGCGATCGGCGGCGGCGGGATCCGGCCGTCGACCAGCCGTTCCAGGAACTCCAGGCCCGACAGTTCCGCCAGATCGGCGGGGAGCGCCGGTGGCGTCCACGAGTGGGTCCGCGAGGTCGTCGGCTGGGTCTGAGGGGTCGTCGACATGGGCTCCACCATCGTGAGGGGTCGTACCCGGATACGGATCACGTACCCTGCACGGTATTTGATCGCCTGGCCGCCGGGGAGGACGATCCGTACTCAGGTGAGCCGGGCGGGGAGCGCGGTCCGCACTCGGGGTCCGTCCGGCCGGGCGGGGAGCGGGTCCGCCCGGGGGGAGCACGGAGACGCGAGGGCGGGGAGCACGGAGACGCGAGGGCGGGAACAGGAGGAGGGATCCGGAACGGGAGCGCGGGAATTTCGAGGAATCCGGAAAAGCGAAAACCCCGGAAGCGATCGCTTCCGGGGTTCGCGATGTAGCCCCGACCGGATTCGAACCGGCGCTACCGCCTTGAGAGGGCGGCGTCCTAGGCCACTAGACGACGGAGCCTTGCGAGAGACAGTGGTAGTCCCGACCGGATTCGAACCGGCGCTACCGCCTTGAGAGGGCGGCGTCCTGGGCCACTAGACGACGGGACCCTACACACTGTCATCAGATTCGGAGGGGACCGAATCTGCGGCATCTTCCTGAGAAGATGCAGCTGGGGTACCAGGACTCGAACCTAGAACAACTGAACCAGAATCAGCCGTGTTGCCAATTACACCATACCCCACCGCGCTGGACCCCCTTGCGGGACTCGCTGGCGACTCCGAAAGAATAGCCCAGGTTGGGGGTCAAGACCAAAACGATTGCCGGCGGCCGAATCGCGGTATCACCGGGCTGCCGCCACGAAGGTCCCCTGTGTAACGCTGCTGGAGAGATCCAGCCGCATGTGAGGAGTTCCCACCTTGACCGACAACCCGTTCTTCACCCCCAGCGAGCTGCCCTACGGGCTGCCGCCGTTCGCCCTGGTCAGGGAGGAGCACTACCTTCCCGCCTTCGAGCGCGGCATGGCCGACCAGCTGCGTGAGGTGCGGGAGATCATCGACAACCCGGAGCCCGCGACGTTCGCCAACACGATCGAGGCCCTGGAGCGCTCGGGGCGGATCCTCAAGCGGACCGTCACCGTTTTCTCCAGCGTCTCCGCCTCCGACGCGACCGACGGCATCCGGGAGATCGAGACCCAGGTCTCCCCCAAACTGACCCAGCACGCCGACGCGATCCGCCTGGACCGCTCCCTGTACGCCCGGATCAAGCAGGTGACCACCGACGACGCCGACGAGGCGTGGCTGCTGGAGAAATACCGCGTCGACTTCGTCAGGGCCGGGGCCGACCTGTCCGAGACCGACCAGGAACGCCTCAGGGAGCTCAACGAGGAGCTGACCAGGCTCGCCACGACCTTCTCCCAGAACCTGCTGGCGGCCTCCACCGCCTCCGCGCTGGTCGTCGAGGACGTCAGGCTGCTGGACGGGCTCCCCGAGAGCACGATCAAGGCGATCGAGAAGGACGGCTCGTACGTCCTGGCGCTGTTCAACCACACCAACCAGCCCGCCCTGGCGGAGCTGACCGACAGGGAGACCCGCAGGAGGCTGTACGAGCTGTCCACGGGCCGGGCTCCGGAGAACTTCGAGCTGGCGGCCAGGATGGCGACGCTCCGCGCCGAGCGGGCGGCGCTGCTCGGCTACCCCAGCCACGCCGCGTACTCCGTCGCCGACCAGACGGCCAAGACCACCGACGCCGTCGAGGAGATGCTCGGCAAGCTGGTGGGCCCGGCGGTGGCCAACGCCCGCCGGGAGGCCGAGGCGCTGAGCGAGCAGGCCGGTTTCCCCATCGAGCCGTGGGACTGGTCCTTCTACGCGGAGCGGGTGCGCAAGGCCCGGTACGACTTCGACGGCGCCGACCTGCGCCCGTACTTCGAACTGGACCGGGTGCTGCGCGACGGGGTCTTCCACGCGGCGGGCGAGCTGTACGGGGTCACCTTCTCCGAGCGGGACGACCTGGCCGGGTACCACCCGGACGTGCGGGTCTTCGAGGTGTTCGACGCCGACGGCTCGCCGCTCGGACTGTTCCTGTTCGACGCGTACGCCCGGCCCACCAAGCGCGGCGGCGCCTGGATGAACAACCTGGTCGACCAGTCTCACCTGTTCGACGAGCGGCCCGTGGTGATGAACAACCTCAACATCACCAAGCCCGCCGAGGGGCCGACGCTGCTCACGTTCGACGAGGTCAACACCGCCTTCCACGAGTTCGGCCACGCCCTGCACGGCCTGTTCTCCGACGTGCGCTTCCCCCGGGTCTCCGGGACGGCGGTGCCGCGCGACTTCGTGGAGTACCCCTCTCAGGTCAACGAGATGTGGGCCACCTGGCCGTCGATCCTCGCCAACTTCGCCAGGCATCACGAGACCGGCGAGCCCGTGCCCGCGGAGCTCCTGGAGAAGATGAGGGCCGCCGAGAAGTTCAACCAGGGCTTCGCCACCGTCGAGTACCTCGCGGCGGCGCTGCTCGACTGGTCCTGGCACAAGCTGGCGGCGGGCGATCCCGTCAGGACCGCCGCGGACGCCGAGGCGTTCGAGAAGGCCGCCCTGGAGCGCGCGGGGATCGCCTTCGACCTGGTCCGGCCCCGCTACCGGACCAACTACTTCGCGCACATCTTCTTCAGCGGGGTTGGCGGCTACAGCGCCGGCTACTACTCGTACATCTGGAGCGAGGTGCTCGACGCCGAGAGCGTCGACTGGTTCGAGGAGAACGGCGGCCTCGGGCGCGGGAACGGCGACCACTTCCGCTCCACCCTGCTGTCGGTGGGCGGCTCGCGGGACGTGATGGACGCCTTCCGCGACTTCCGCGGGCGCGACCCGCGCATCGAGCCCCTGCTGAAGCGCCGCGGCCTGCTGGTCTGACCGCCCGGAGCCGCCCTTCGGGGCGGCCTCTCCATGCGTACGACGCCCCGTACGACGCCTGGTACGACGCCGCGTTCACCGGAGCTCTCCGAAAAATCCTCGAGGAGTTCCGGGAGGGGGCTTCGAGGGGCCCTCGAAGGGCCCTCGAAGGCACGGCCTGGCCGGTGTGTGCCTCGGCACACCGCCGGGGTGCGGTTTCCCGCACCCCGGCCGGGGACGCAGATCCAATGCGCCGGGAGGCGGCCGGAAGGCATCGTGGACGCCATGAGACGACCATGGAACAGGACGGGCGCCGCGCTCGTCGCCGGCCTGGCCGGAGCCCTGCTGCTGGGAACGGCGGCCCCCGCGACGGCACAGGCACGGCAGGGGGAAGGCCGTGACGCGCGCCAGGCCGCCCCCGGCGCGGTCTCCCCCACCTCCCCCACCGCCTCCGCCTCTCCGGCCGGAACCGGCGGGGACGTGACGGTGCGTACCGACGCCGGGTGGGTGAAGGGTGTGCGGGCCGGCGGCCACCGGCTCTTCCAGGGCATCCCGTACGCCGCGCCGCCGGTCGGGGAGCTGCGCTGGCGGTCGCCGCAGGCCGTCGCCCCGTGGCAGGGGGTGCGCGACGCCGGCGCGCCCGGCAGCCGGTGCGCGCAGACCGCCGACGAGTGGGGGCTGCCGGGGAGTGAGGCGGAGGACTGCCTCTACCTCGACGTGACCGTGCCCTCGCGGCCCGCGCGCAGCGGCGGGAACCGTCCCAGGCCGGTCATGGTGTGGCTGCACGGCGGAGGCCTGATGAGGGGCGCGGGCAGCGACTACGACGCCCGCAGGCTGGCCGAGCGGGGCGACGTCGTGGTGGTGAAGGTCAACTACCGGCTGGGGATCTTCGGATTCTTCGGCCATCCCGGGCTGGAGAACTCCGGGGCCTTCGGGATCGAGGACCAGCAGGCGGCGCTGCGCTGGGTGCGGCGCAACGCGGCGGCGTTCGGCGGCGACCCGCGCAACGTCACCCTGGCCGGCGAGTCCGCGGGGTCGCACTCGGTGTGCGCGCAGCTCACCTCCCCCTCGGCGGCGGGGCTGTTCCACCGGGCGATCGCCCAGAGCAGCCCGTGCCAGGCGGGGAGCTTCGAGGGCACCCCGCTGAAGCCGATCCTGAAGGTGCCCCTGTGGCTGCCCAAGGCCTCCCACGAGGGCTACGGGCAGTATTTCGCCACCCTGGTGGGGTGCACCGACCCGGAGGCCGCGCTCGCCTGCCTGTACGACAAGCCGGTGGCCGACCTGCTCGCCCACGACCCCCTCCCGCTGCCGGGGTACGGCAACGCGGTGCTGCCCGAGGATCCGGCGAAGGCGCTCCAGGAGGGCCGCTTCCACCGGGTGCCGGTGCTGACGGGCATCACCCGGGACGAGGGCACCTTGTTCGCTCCGGCGCTCTTCGAGGAGCCGCTGACGGCGGAGGACTACGAGCGCGAGGTCAACGACGAGTTCGGCGCCGCGGGGCCCGAGGTCCTGGCTCGCTACCCGCTGAGCGCCCACGACGGCTCGCCCCTCCAGGCGATAGCGGCCATCATGAGCGATCTCGACTGGGCGTGGTCTGCGCGCGACACCGACCTGCTGCTCGCCCGGCACGTGCCGACCTACTCCTACGAGTTCACCGACCGTACGGCGCCCCCGCTCTTCCCGCTGGACCACGGGGTCAGGCCGCTCGCCGCGCACGGCTCCGAGCTGTCGTTCCTGTTCGGGGTCGGCTGGGAGTCCGCACCGCTCACCCCCGCGCAGCGGCGGCTCGGGGACACGATGATCGACTACTGGGCGAGGTTCGCCGCCACCGGCGACCCGAACCGGCCGGGCCTGCCCGCCTGGAAGCGCGTGCGCCCCGCCGGCGGCACGCCGTACGTGCAGGAGCTGTCCCCGGGGAGGGGCGGTATCAGGCCCTTCGACCGCGCCTCGGCCCACAACCTCGCCTTCTGGGACGAGCTCGCCGGGCGGGGGACGGGAGCCGGGCAGGCGGCGAAGACCGAATAGGGCACGGAGACCGCTCAGGCCCGGTCGGCCGCCCCGGGTCCGGGGCGGC